>NZ_JAAARL010000011.1:0-247182 GCF_009908205.1 Pseudomonas sp. Fl5BN2
GTAAAATCCCCACACCCTCCCATGCTAAGGTTCCATCCCCCACGCCCTGGAGTTGCAAACCACCATGTCCGTAGTGATCCGTACCCACCCCCGCTTGACCATCGGCGTACTGATCGGCTGCGCCGTCGCCCTCCTCGCCCCCGCCCAGACCCTCACCGGCAAGGTCCTCATCGGCTGGAACGCCGCGGTCTGGAGCTACCTGGCGCTGATGTTCTGGCTGACCGTGCGGGCCCGCGCCGACGAGGTGAAGCGCATCGCCGAAGCCGAGGACGAAAACGCCGGCCTGGTGCTGTTGATCGTCTGTGTGGCGGCCATCGCCAGCCTGGTGGCCATCACCCTGGAGCTGGTAGGCAGCAAGGACCTGGGCAGCACTCAACGCCTGCTGCACTACGCCTTCACCGGGCTTACGGTGATCGGCTCATGGCTGCTGGTGGGGGTGATCTTCAGCGTGCATTACGCCCGCCTCTACTACACCTGGGACGGCAAGGAACCGGCGCTGCGCTTTGCCGAGCAACTGTCCACTCCGGACTATTGGGACTTCCTGTATTTCTCCTTCACCATCGGCGTCGCGGTGCAGACTTCCGACGTCGGCGTGGCCACCCGTGAAATGCGCAGGATCGTGCTCGCGCAGTCGCTGATCGGCTTTCTGTTCAACACCGCGATCCTCGGTTTCTCGATCAATATCGCCGCCGGGCTGTTCAGCTGAAACTGCACGAAACTTCTAGACCTGGGCCCTGGCACCGACGCTAACTGCCAGGGTTGAACCTCGACCCTCAGGTACCCCATGACCGCGCACAACTGGATCGATCTGGCCCAGGATGCCGACACCGGCATCGAGACCCTGCGCGCCCATTTCACCGGCCACGCCTACGATCCACACTGGCATGACAGCTACCTGGTCGGTGTCACCGAGCAAGGGGTGCAACAGTTCAACTGCCGCCGGGCACGCCACCAGAGCACCCCGGGCAAGGTGTTCCTGCTGGAGCCGGGGGAAATCCACGACGGTGAAGCCCCCACTGAAGGCGGTTTCACCTACCGCATGCTGTACCTCGATCCGCAGTGGCTGGAACGCGAACTGGGGGCGCTGTTCGCCGAGGCGCCGGCCAATACCCAGCTGGGTTTCGGCAGCACCCTGGCCAGCGACCCACGTTTGGCCCAGGCCACCAGCGCGGCCTTTCACAGCCTGCATCACCGCGAACTGCGCATTGTCCGCCAGAGCGCCCTCGATCAATTGCTCGAGCAGTTGACCGGGCATCTGCACTGGCGCCAGCGCTACGGCCAGGACCCGCGCCTGCCATTGGTTGCGCAGCGGGCCCGGGATTACCTGCATGCCCACCTGTATCAGGACCTGAGCCTGGAAGCCCTGAGCGTCGCCTGCGGGGTCGACCGCTTTCGCTTGAGCCGAGCCTTCAAGGCCGCTTTCGGCTTGCCGCCCCATGCCTACCTGGTGCAACTGCGCCTGAGCCGGGCGCGGCGTTTGCTGGCCGGTGGCGCGGCCCCGGCGGAGGTGGCCAGCGCCCTGGGCTTTGCCGATCAGAGCCATCTGGGGCGCTGGTTCATGCGCGCCTACGGCTTGAGCCCGGAGGGGTATCGCAAGCGCTGCACAAAGCTTCCAGACGCCTGAAGTCCAGGGCGTGAAGATCACCTCCTGGATCTTC
Organism: Pseudomonas sp. Fl5BN2; assembly: GCF_009908205.1. NCBI lineage: Bacteria > Pseudomonadati > Pseudomonadota > Gammaproteobacteria > Pseudomonadales > Pseudomonadaceae > Pseudomonas > Pseudomonas sp. Fl5BN2. The sequence continues at coordinate 1,659 of NZ_JAAARL010000011.1, forward strand.
ACTGGAGTTGCCCGCCATGCCCCCTTCCCTCTCGAGCCTGTTGCCCTTCGTGCTGTTCGCCTTTATCGCCGCCATCACCCCGGGGCCAACCAATATCCTGGTACTGAGCAATAGCGCTCGCTATGGCCTGCGTGCAGCGTGGCCGATCATCTTCGGCGCCTGCGTCGCGGCAGCGGGCATCGTCTTACTGGTGGGCAGCGGCTTCGGCGATTGGCTGGGACAACTGCCGCGGGTCCAGCGAGCCATGCAGTGGGCCGGCCTGCTGTGGCTGAGTTACCTGGCCTGGCAGATCTGGCGGGCGCCAGCCACTCCACTCGATGCCAATGCCGATGAGCGCCGCCTGGGGCTGCTGGGCGCGGCGGCCCTGCAACTGGTGAACCCGAAAACCTGGATGATGGCCCTGGCGGTGGTCAGCGTGTTCACCGGGACCGAGGCAGACCGCCAGGCCCAGGTGCTGTACCTGTCCCTGGTGTTTTTCCTGGTCGCCCTGCCCTGTCTCGGCACTTGGGCGCTACTGGGCGCAGGTTCGGCCCGCTGGTTGCGCTCGCCTCAGGCCATGCAGCGCTTCAACCGCGGCATGGCCTTGTTGTTGCTGGTGTCCACCTGGTCAAGCCTATGGGCCTGAGGCCGTCGTCACCGTGCAAAAGCAGGTCGCCACAGAGCGTTTCCCGCACCTCAGGGGCCACGTAAGGTGGCGGACACGGCGCAACAAGACGCCGCGCTGAATAAAAACCACCTGCCGGACGAGATCCTCTGATGAAAGCACCGTTCAAGCGTTGTTTGCTGCTCCTCTGCGCTGCGGCACTCCTGAGTTCCGCCACCTGGGCCGCTGAGCCCGCTTCCTGCAAGAACGTGCGTATGGGCGTGGTCAACTGGACCGATGTGATCGCCACCAGCGCCATGGCCGATGTACTGCTCAGCGACCTGGGCTACACCAGCAAGCAGACCAGCGCCGTGCAGCAGATCATCTTTGCCGGGATCCGCGATAAGCGCCTGGACATTTTCCTCGGCTACTGGAAGCCGGCGATGGACAACAACATCGCGCCCTTCCTCGAGGCCGGACAGCTCAAGGTTCTGGCCCAACCCAGCCTGGCGGACGCCCAGGCGACCCTGGCGGTGCCCGACTACGTGGCCCAGGCCGGCCTGAAAACCTTCGCCGATATCGCACGCTTCAAGGAGCAACTGGGCGCCAAGATCTACGGCATCGAACCCGGCAGCGGAGCCAACAGCACCATCAAGGGCATGATCGACACCGACCATTTCGGCCTCAAGGGCTTCAAGCTGATCGAGTCCGGCGAAGCCGGGATGCTCGCGGCAGTGCAGCGAGCGATCAATCGCAAGGAGTTCGTAGTGTTCGTCGGCTGGACCCCGCACCCGATGAACATCAACCTGCACATCACTTACCTGACCGGCAGTGAAGACGTGTACGGGCCCAACGAGGGTGCGGCCACGGTGTCCACGGTCACGGCGCCGGACTACGCCGAGCGTTGCCCGAATGTGCAGCGCCTGTTGCAGAACCTGACCTTCAGCGCAGCCCAGGAAAGCCAGTTGATGGTGCCGATCATGCTGCGCAAGGCACCGCAGGATGTGGCCCGGCAATGGCTGCGCGAACACCCCGAAGACCTGCAGCGCTGGCTGGCCGGGGTCAGCACCTTCGACGGCAAGGATGGCCTGGCCGCGGTCAAGGCCGGACTCTAGGAGCAAGCGCATGAGCGACTATCCGCTCTCCCCGGAACTGGCCGCCTTCGTCGAACGGACCCTGAGCTACACCAGCACCGACAGCAGCTTCCAGGGCCTGCGCGCCAGCTATGACCGCATGTGCCGGGACTTCACCCCGGCGCGCCCGGCCGGCCTCGCCGTGGACGACCTGCGATTGACCCAGGTGCCGCTGCGCTTCTATCGCCCCGATCGGCCCGCCCCTGAATCCGGCTGGCCCTGGCTGTTGTACCTGCACGGCGGCGGCTGGGTGCTGGGCAACCTGGACTCCCACGATTTCATCTGTGCCCATTTGGCCAGTGAGCTGCAGTTGCTGGTGATCGCGGTGGACTATCGGCTAGCGCCGGAGCAGCCATTCCCAGCCGCGTTCGACGACTGCCTCAAGGTCTGGCGTGCCCTGGAGCAGGGGTTGGCGCCGGTGCCGCTGGACACCCGGCGCCGGGCACTGATGGGCGACAGTGCCGGCGGCAATCTGGCGGCCGCCTTGTGCCTGGCCCTGCGGGATGCCGGTGAGCCCTTGCCCGCCGCCCAGGTGCTGATCTATCCCAGTCTGGGCGGCGCCAACCTGCCGTCCCGCAGCCAGTGCGCCGATGCACCGCTGCTCAGCAGCCGCGACCTGGACGCTTTCCAGGCCCTGTACCTGCCGGGCCCCGAGCAGCGCTCGGCCTACGCGCGGCCACTGCTGTCGGAGGATTTCAGCGGCCTGCCGGCAGCCTTGATCGCCGTGGCGCAGTTCGACCCCCTGCGCGACGACGGCGCCAGCTATCACCAGCGGCTGCTGGCCGCGGGGGTTCCCAGCCAGCTGTACCCGGGCCTCGGCCTGGTGCACGGCTGCCTGCGGGCCAGAGGCCTGGCAGCGGAAGTCGATGCGCTTTATGACCTCCTGCTGCACGGCCTTCGGCAGTCTCTGGCCCTTCCCTGAGCGCTTACCGTTGGTCAGCCAACTGAGTGCCCGAAGACGATTTATCGCGATTGCACCCTTGACGGCAGAATGGTTTTTGCGGTTTCCTGAAACCGGTTTCAGCGCTGCCCTCAGAATGACTGAAACCGATAATTCCAAGAATAAGGTCGTCGCCCGTGAATCATTTCTCTGCCGCCCAGCGCAGCCGCGTCACCATGCTCGATGTCGCCCGTCACGCCGGGGTTTCCAAAGCCAGCGTGTCGCGTTTTATCGGCGAAGATCGGGCCCTGCTTTCCGATGCGATTGCCCTGCGCATCGAGCAGGCGATCAGCGCACTGGGCTACCGCCCGAACCAGATGGCCCGCGGCCTGAAACGCGGGCGCACGCGCCTGATCGGCATGCTGGTGGCCGATATCCGCAACCCCTACTCGATTGCCGTGATGCACGGCGTGGAAACCGCTTGCCGCCAGCACGGCTATAGCCTGGTGGTGTGCAACACCGACCGCGACGACCAGCAGGAGGCCCAGCACCTGGCCAATCTGCGGGCCTACAACATCGAAGGCCTGATCGTGAACACCCTGGGCCATCACCTGGAGCAGTTGCTGGCGTTGCAGCAGGAAATGCCCATGGTGCTGGTGGACCGCAAGCTTGCCCAACTGCACGCCGACCTGGTGGGGCTGGACAACCCGGCGGCGGTACGCAGCGCTGTCGAGCACCTGGAGCAACAGGGTTACCGCGACCTGCTGCTGGTCAGCGAACCCCATGACGGCACCAGCTCGCGACTCGAACGCAGTGCCGCCTTTGACGCCGAGATCGCCCGGCGTCCGGCCTTGCGTGGCCAGTCGCTGGAAACCGGCGACACCCTGGCCAGGACCCTGCACACCTTTCTCGAAGCCCCCGGGCCTGGCCCCAAGGCCCTGTTCTGCGCCAACGGCGTGGCGACCCTGGCAGCCACCCGGGCGCTACGTGAACTCCATTGCCCGCTGTTCGACGGCATCGGCCTGATCGCCCTCGACGACCTCGACTGGTACCCCTTGGTGGGCAGCGGCATCACGGCCCTGGCCCAACCCACCGACGCCATCGGCAGCAGCGCCTTCGAGTGCCTGCTCAAGCGCCTGCGGGGCGATACCGGGCCAGCGCGGGTGGTGGATTTCCCCGCGCAGTTGATCGTGCGGGGCTCCACTCGGCGCTAAGCCGCGACAGCCAACACCCCAGTTTTTTCCGAATAAAAATGAAACCGGTTTCAGAGGTCTGAAGCATGCATCAATCACCCGTTTCCATCAGCCTGTCCAGCTACGGCGCGGACCTGGTACGCCAGCACGGCCAGGCGCATTTCATTCCCTTGGTAGCGGCGGCCGGAGCCTCCTGGATCGAATGGCGCGAGGAGTTGCTGAGCGACGAAAACCCCGCCGAACTGGCCCGCAGCGCGCAGCAGCATGGCCTGGAAAGCGTATTTTCCTCGCCCTTGGAGTTGTGGCAGGCACAGCACCGCGAACCCCATCCCGCGCTGTCCGCTACCTTGCAACGGGCCCGGGAATTCGGCGCCAAACGCCTCAAGGTGTCCCTCGGCCACTTCACCGCGCATCACGACTTGCGCAGCCTGGCCAGCCTGCTGGTGCGCCAGCCGGTGAGCCTGCTGGTGGAAAACGACCAGACCGCCCACGGCGGGCGCATCGAGCCGTTCCAGCGGTTCTTCAGCGCTGTGGAAGCCCTCAACCTGCCGCTGCGCATGACCTTCGATATCGGCAACTGGCAGTGGCAGGAGCAGTCCGCGGTGAATGCCGCGCGCCTGCTGGGCCGGCATGTCGACTACGTGCATTGCAAGGCCGTACGCCAGCGGGCCGACGGCAAGCTGGTGGCCATACCGCCCGGCGCCCCGGAGCTGCATCAGTGGGAACAACTGCTGCAGCACATGACTCCAGGCCTGACCCGGGCCGTGGAATACCCGCTGCAAGGCGCTGACCTGGTGCAGGTGACGGCCGAGCAGGTCGCCCTGCTGGCCCGCCTTGGCCAATCTCGCCGGGAGACTCAAGCATGCTGATGCCCGAGACCGATATCCTCTGCTTCGGCGAAACCATGGCGATGTTCGTCGCCGAGCACAGCGGCGACCTGGCCCAGGTCGAGCTCTTTCACAAGCGCATCGCCGGGGCCGACAGCAATGTCGCCATCGGCCTGTCGCGCCTGGGTTTCAAAGTGGCCTGGCTGAGCCGGGTCGGCAACGACTCCCTGGGGCGCTTTGTCCTCGACACCTTGCGAGCCGAGGGCCTGGACTGCCGCTTCGTACGCTGCGACCCGATCCATCCCACCGGTTTCCAGCTCAAGTCCCGGGAAGACACCGGCGACGATCCTCGGGTCGAGTACTTCCGCCGCGGCTCGGCGGCCAGCCATCTGGCCGTCAGCGATGTGGCCCCCGCCCTGCTCCAGGCTCGCCATCTGCATGCCACTGGTATTCCCCCGGCGCTGTCGGATTCGGCCCGGGAGCTGTCCGGCTACCTGATGCAGAGCCAGCGTGCCGCCGGGCGTAGCGTGTCGTTCGACCCCAACCTGCGCCCCGGCCTGTGGGCCAGCGAGGCGCTGATGATCCGCGAGATCAACCGCCTGGCCGCCCTGGCCCACTGGGTGCTGCCGGGGCTTGGCGAAGGTCGCCTGCTGACCGGTCAAGACGATCCGGCGGACATTGCCGCGTTCTACCTCGACCAGGGAGCCGAGGCCGTGGTGATCAAGCTCGGCGCCCACGGTGCCTACTACCGAACCCAACTGGATGAAGGTTTCGTCGACGGCGTGCCGGTGGCCCAGGTGGTGGACACCGTGGGGGCCGGCGACGCCTTCGCCGTGGGCCTGATCAGTGCCCTGCTGGAAAGCTGCAGCGTGGTCGAGGCCGTACAGCGCGCCAACTGGGTCGGCGCCCGCGCGGTGCAGAGCCGCGGCGACATGGAAGGCCTGCCCTTGCGCCACGAACTACCGGAGCACACGCCCACCCTGAAAACCGCCAGCGCCCTGTAGGAGCTGGCTTGCCAGCGAAGGCGTCCGCCAGGGCGATGCAAGGCTAAAGGCCCTCTTCGCCGGCAAGCCGGCTCCTACACAACAGCATTGCGCACAACCGTAGGAGCTGGCTTGCCAGCGAAGGCGCCCGCCAGGGCGATGCAAGGCTAAAGGCCCTCTTCGCCGGCAAGCCGGCTCCTACACAACAGCATTGCGCACAACCGTAGGAGCTGGCTTGCCAGCGAAGGCGTCCGCCAGGGCGATGCAAGGCTAAAGGCCTGTTCGCCGGCAAGCCGGCTCCTACACAACAGCATTGCGCACAACCGTAGGAGCTGGCTTGCCAGCGAAGGCATCCGCCAGGGCGATGCAAGACTAAAGGCCCTCCTCGCCGGCAAGCCGGCTCCTACGGAAAACGAAAACCAAGAACCACCTGTTGCGACAAAAACAACAAGCTCAGGAGAACTTTCATGAACACGCTCAAACTCGCCGCCCGCCGCTGGTGGTACATCATGCCGATTGTCTTCATCACCTACAGCCTGGCCTACCTGGACCGCGCCAACTATGGATTTGCCGCCGCCTCGGGGATGGCCAACGACCTGCAGATCACCCCCGGGCTCTCGTCGCTGCTGGGCGCGCTGTTCTTCCTCGGCTACTTCTTCTTTCAAGTGCCGGGGGCGATCTACGCGCAAAAACGCAGCGTGAAGAAGCTGATCTTCGTCAGCCTGATTCTCTGGGGCGGGCTGGCCACCCTGACCGGCATTGTCTCCAACGCCTACATGCTGATCGCCATCCGCTTCATGCTCGGGGTGGTGGAAGCGGCGGTGATGCCGGCCATGCTGGTGTACCTGTGCCACTGGTTCACCCGCGCCGAACGCTCCCGGGCCAACACCTTCCTGATCCTTGGCAACCCGGTGACCATGCTCTGGATGTCAGTGGTCTCGGGCTATCTGGTGGAGCACTTCAGCTGGCGCTGGATGTTCATCATCGAAGGCCTGCCGGCGGTGCTCTGGGCCTTTATCTGGTGGCGCCTGGCCGATGACCGGCCGAGCGCCGCAAACTGGCTCAGTGACCAGGAAAAGCGCGACCTGGAACACGCCCTGGCCGCCGAACAGGTGGGCATCAAGGCGGTGAAGAACTACGCCGAGGCCTTCCGCTCACCCAAGGTGATCCTCCTGGCCCTGCAGTTCTTCTGCTGGAGCATCGGGGTCTACGGGTTTGTCCTGTGGCTGCCGTCGATCCTCAAGCACGGCGCGCAAATGGACATGGTCGAAGCCGGCTGGCTCTCGGCCCTGCCCTACCTGGCGGCGGTGTTCGCCATGCTCGGGGTGTCCTGGGGCTCGGACCGGATCCAGCAGCGCAAGCGCTTCGTCTGGCCGCCGCTGCTGGTGGCGGCCATCGCCTTCTACGGCTCCTACCTGCTGGGGGCCGAGCACTTCTGGTGGTCCTACAGCCTGCTGGTGGTTGCCGGGGCCTGCATGTATGCGCCCTATGGGCCGTTCTTCGCCATCGTCCCGGAGATCCTCCCGGCCAACGTCGCCGGTGGCGCCATGGCCCTGATCAACAGCATGGGGGCCCTGGGCTCGTTCGGCGGCTCCTACCTGGTGGGTTACCTGAACAGCAGCACCGGCTCGCCGGGAGCCTCCTACCTGCTGATGAGCGGTGCCCTGCTGCTCTCGGTACTGCTGACCCTGTTACTCAAACCCGGCGCCAGCGAGCCACGGGCCAAATCCTTGCCGGTGCGTCGCCGCCTGGTTCATTGCTGAATTGCCACAGAGACCGTCATGAAAAAACACTTGGTGCTGTACAAGAAACTCTCGCCGTCGCTGATGGCCCGCTTGCAGGAACAGCTGGAGGTCACCTTGATCGAAGACCTCGGCCCCGCCGGCCTGAACGCCTTGCGCCAGGCCTTGCCCGGCGCCCACGGCCTGCTCGGGGCGAGCCTGCGCCTGGACGCCGAACTGCTCAACCTGGCGCCCCGGCTCGAAGCTGTGGCCAGTGTCTCGGTGGGGGTCGACAACTACGACATCGACTACCTGAGCCAACGCCGGATCCTGCTCAGCAACACCCCGGACGTGCTCACTGAAACCACCGCCGACACCGGTTTCGCGCTGATCCTGGCCACAGCCCGGCGGGTGGTGGAGCTGGCCAATCTGGTGCGCGCCGGGCAATGGCACCGCAACATCGGCCCGGCGCATTTCGGCAGCGACGTGCACGGCAAGACCCTGGGCATCATCGGCATGGGGCGCATTGGCGAGGCCCTGGCCCAGCGCGGGCATTTCGGCTTCGGCATGCCGCTGATCTATCACAGCAACCGGCCGAAGCCGGCGGTGGAACAACGTTTCAATGCCCGCTATTGCAGCCTGGAACAGTTGCTGCAGGAGGCGGACTTCATCTGCCTGACACTGCCGCTGACCGCGCAGACCGAGGGGCTGATCGGGCGCCGAGAGTTTGCCCTGATGCGCGCGCAAAGCATCTTCATCAACATTTCCCGGGGCAAGGTTGTGGATGAAGCAGCGCTGATCGAAGCCTTGCAGGCGCAGCAAATTCGCGCGGCCGGGCTGGACGTGTTCGAGCGCGAGCCGCTGGACCAGCATTCACCGTTGCTGCAATTGCCGAATGTGGTGGCCACTCCGCACATCGGCTCGGCCACCCACGAAACCCGCGAAGCCATGGCCCGCTGCGCCGTCGATAACCTGCTGGCGGCCCTGGCGGGACAACGCCCGCCGAACCTGGTGAACCCGGCAGCCTGGGCGCAGCGCCAATAACCCGGTTGCCGCCGCCCCCCTGCGGGTCGATCGCAGCCGCCATCGCTCCCGGCTCGGCACTGGCGCTGCAGCCATTGCCGAGCCTGCGCCAGCGGCTACAGAAGTTCAGCGGTGCAGCGGGCAATACGCCGACAGGCGTCGGCCAGATGGTTGCAGTCCAGCACCAGGGCAATGCGGATATGCCCCGCGACGCTGGGACCAAAAGCCTCACCGGCCAGCACAGAGACGCCGTAGCCCTCCAACAGTCGTTCGGCGTAGGCCTGGGCTCCCAGGCCGGTCTGACGCACGTCGACCATGACAAACATGCCGCCATCGGGGACCACCGGCAGCAGCCCGGGACATTGCCCCAGCATCGAACACACCAGGTCCCGGCGCCGACGATATTCTTCACGCATCTGCACCAGTTCCGGCAAATCGCTGGACAACGCCACCACCGCGGCGTTCTGCACGAAGTCCGGCAAGCCATACAGCATGCACAGGGCCAGGTTGCTCAGGTGCTCGGCCAGCACCGGCGGGGCAATCACCCAGCCGACCCGCCAGCCGCTCATGGCATGGGACTTGGACAGGCTGTTGATGGTTGCGGTGCGTCCGCCCATCCGCGGCAGGCTGGCGGGGCTCAGGTGCTCGCCCTCATACAGCAGGTCGCAGTAGACCTCATCGGAAATCAGCCACAGGTCATGCTCAAGGCACTGCCGCGCCAGGGCCTGCCAGTCATCGAGCGACAGGCTGGCACCTGAAGGGTTATTGGGGCTGTTGAGCAACATCGCCCGGGTGCGTCCGGTAATCCGCGCCGCAACGTCATCGGGGTCGACCCTGAAACCCCGCTCGGCCCGCACCGGTACCGGCACCACCTTGGCCCCGCAGGCACCGAACACGCCTTCGTAGGTGACGTACATCGGCTCCGGCACCAGCACCTCGTCCCCCGGATCGAGCAGGCACTGGGCTACCGAAAACACCGCGCATTGCGCCCCTGGCAAGACCACCACATGCTCGGCGTCCACCACCTGGCCCGTGCGCTGGTGGTGGCACTGGGCGATGCAGCTGCGCAGCGTCAGGTTGCCGCGCACTTCCGAATAATGGGTATCGCCGGCCAGCAGACTGTCGATGGCCGCCCGGACCACGGGCTTCGGGGTGTCGAAGTCCGGGTCGCCGATGGTCAGCAGCAGCACATCCCGCCCTTGCTCGCGCAAGGCCAGGGCCCGGTAGTGAATGTTCCAGGCTGCGGAGCCTTCTCCGACAATCCGTTGGGTCAGGGCTGAGTAGCGCATCGCATGCTCCTTGAAAGATGCCTCAGCCAAAACCCTAGGTGCTGCACCGGAACTCGTCGAGCGCCCCGGTGGTTTGCGCGGTTAAATTACAAAACGCGCCACCATCGCATTCAGGTCCACCGCCAGGCGTGACAGCTCATGGCTGGCCGCACTGGTCTGATTGGCCCCGGCAGCCGACTGGGTGGCCAGATCGCGGATGTTCACCAGGTTGCGGTCCACCTCGCGGGAGACCTGGGCCTGCTCTTCCGAGGCGCTGGCGATCACCAGGTTGCGTTCGTTGATCTGGTTGATCGATTCGTCGATCTGCTCCAGGGCCACGCCGGCGGCGCGGGCCAGTTCCAGGGTGCTCTGGGTGCGCTGGTTGCTCTGCTGCATCGACTCGACCGCCTCGCCGGTACCGTTCTGAATACCGGCCACCATCTTCTCGATCTCCTGGGTCGACTGGGCCGTGCGATGGGCCAGGGCCCGCACTTCATCGGCCACCACCGCGAAACCGCGCCCGGCCTCGCCGGCACGGGCCGCTTCGATGGCGGCGTTAAGGGCCAGCAGGTTGGTCTGTTCGGCGATGGCGCGGATCACGTCCAGTACCTTGCCGATGTCCCGGCCCTGGGTCGCCAGGCCTTCGATCAGCACCGACGTGCTTTGCACGTCGTGGGTCATGGTCTGGATCGCGTCGACGGTCTGCACCACGCGGTCGCGGCCCTCGCGGGCAGCCAGGGTCGACTGCTGGGACGCTTCGGAGGTGGACACCGCATTGCGCGCAACTTCTTCGACGGCGGCGGTCATTTGATTGACCGCAGTGGCGGCCTGTTCGATCTCGTTGTTCTGCTGCTGGACACCCCGGGAAGCTTCTTCGGTCACTGCGCTGAGTTCTTCCGAGGCCGAGGCCAGCTGGGTCGCCGAGCCGGCGATCTGCTCGATGGTCCGGCGCAGGCTGGCCTGCATCTCGGCCAGGGCCTGCAGCAGGCGCGCCGGTTCGTCCTTGCCGTCGACCTCGATGGCCTGGCGCAGGTCGCCCCCGGCAATCACCTGTGCAACGTTCAGCGCCTTGTTCAAGGGGGTCACGATGCTGCGGGTCAGCAATAGCGCGAGGACGATGGTCAGCAACGACGCCACCACCGCTACGCCGACGATTCCGCTAATAGCACTGTTGTAGTGTTCGCCAGCGGCCTTGGAGGCGCTCCTGGCATCGGCGGCATTGATCGCGATCAGCTGGTTCAACTGCTCGCCCATCTGGTCGGTGCCGTCCTTGATCCGGGTGTTGATCAGGTTGCGCAATTCGTCCAGCTTGTCCTGGCGTGACAGGTCAAGCATCTCCTTCTGCGCTTGCAGGTAGCTGTCCAGGGTCGCGGCGAAACGCTGGTACAGCGCCGCTTCTTCCGGCCCTGCCGGTAACGCCGCATAACTGGCCTGGGCCTGCTTGGCCTTGTCCACCAGTGCGCCGATGCGCGTCTGGGCCTCCGCAAGGCCGACCGGGTCGCGGTTCACCAGCACCCGAAACGACAGAATCCGCAGGCGCAGTACGTTTTCGGTGAGGTTGCCGAGAAAGCCGACGCTGGGCAGCTGGTTGCTTTCCATCTCCACGGAGGCCTCACGGATGATCGACATGCGGTTGACCGCAAACATACCCAGCACGATGACCAGCAAGGCGATAAAGGCAAAACCGAGGAAAGCGCGAGGGGCGATATTCAGGTTACGCAGGGACATAGGGCGACTCTCGAAGGAGAACGGGGAACGAGCATCCATGCCGTTGATCCGTCAGGCGCATCAGCAACTGCGTCGACGTGAGGCTCCGCGGCAATCAAAGTCCGCGGGCCTGTTAGAGATATCGGCCGAACTTGCGCTTTTATATGGCTGATTCGCAAAAATATTTCCGAATGTGACCGGTGTTTCAGGACTGATACAACAGCGTGCGAAGTGAATCGATAAAGCTACAAATCGCCAACACCGAAATCCTGGACCGGCCCACCGCCAAGGACCGCGCCAAGGCCTGTGGAAAGTGCAAGTCATTCGCCGGAAAAGCCATTTTTTCCACACTCGCGCCTGCCCATCATGGGCCCAGTCAATAAAAACAACGCCGAGACTGGATATGAAACCCGAAGACTTTCGTGCCGCAACCAACCGCCCGCTGACCGGTGCCGAATACCTGGCCAGCCTGCGCGATGATCGTGAAATCTACATTTACGGTGACCGCGTCAAAGACGTCACCACACACCCGGCCTTCCGTAACTCGGCGGCCTCCATGGCCCGCCTGTACGACGCCCTGCACGACCCGGCCACCAAGGAACAACTGTGCTGGGACACCGATACCGGCAACGGTGGCTACACCCACAAGTTCTTCCGCTCGGCCCGAAGCCCCGATGAATTGCGCCAGCAGCGCGACGCGATTGCCGACTGGTCGCGCCTGACCTATGGCTGGATGGGCCGCAGCCCCGACTACAAGGCCGCCTTCGGCAGCGTGCTGGGGGCCAATCCGGAGTTCTACGGCAAGTTCTCGGACAACGCCCGCACCTGGTACAAGCGCATTCAGGAAGCCTGCCTCTACCTCAACCACGCCATCGTCAACCCGCCCATCGACCGCGACAAGCCGGTGGATCAGGTCAAGGACGTGTTCATCTCGGTGGATGAAGAAGTCGAGGGCGGGATCATTGTCAGTGGCGCCAAGGTGGTGGCCACCAACTCGGCGCTGACCCACTACAACTTCGTCGGCCAGGGCTCGGCGCAATTGCTCGGGGACAACACCGATTTCGCCCTGATGTTCATCGCGCCGATGAACACCCGGGGCATGAAGCTGATTTGTCGCCCCTCCTACGAGCTGCAGGCTGGCATGACCGGTTCGCCCTTCGACTACCCGCTGTCCAGCCGCTTCGACGAGAACGACGCGATCCTGATCATGGACAAGGTGTTCATCCCCTGGGAAAACGTGCTGATCTACCGCGACTTCGAGCGCTGCCGCCAGTGGTTCCCCCAGGGTGGCTTTGGCCGACTGTTCCCGATGCAGGGCTGCACCCGCCTGGCGGTGAAGCTGGATTTCATCACCGGGTTGCTGGTCAAGGCCCTGCAATGCACCGGGTCCCTGGAGTTTCGCGGGGTCCAGGCCCAGGTCGGCGAAGTGGTGGCCTGGCGCAACCTGTTCTGGTCCCTGACCGACGCCATGCACGGCAACGCCAGTGAGTGGATGAACGGCGTCTACCTGCCCAGCACCCAGGCGTTGCAGGCCTATCGGGTACTGGCGCCGCAGGCCTACACCGACATCAAGAAGATCATCGAGCAAGTGGTGGCCAGCGGCCTGATCTACCTGCCGTCCGGCTCCCGCGACCTCAAGGACCCGGTCCTCAACCAGTACCTGGGCACCTACTGCCGAGGCTCGGGCGGCATGGGCCACGAGGAGCGGATCAAGATCCTCAAGCTGCTGTGGGACGCGATCGGCACCGAGTTCGGCGGGCGCCACGAGCTGTACGAGATCAACTACGCCGGCAGCCAGGACGAAATCCGCATGCAGTGCCTGCGCCACGCCCAGGCCAGCGGCTCGATGAAGGCCATGACCGACCTGGTGGACAAGTGCCTCGGCGACTATGACCTCGATGGCTGGACCGTGCCGCACCTGACCAACCCCGACGACATCAACATGCTCGACCGTATCCGCCAGTAACCGCTGGCGTTGTAGGAGCTGGCTTGCCAGCGAAGGCGCCCGCCAGAGCGGCCCAAGGCCCAAGGCCCTCTTCGCCGGCAAGCCGGCTCCTACAGGAAAAGGTCAATGTCCACCTGTCGTCGTAGGAGCTGGCTTGCCAGCGAAGGCGCCCGCCAGAGCGGCACAAGGCCCAAGGCCCTCTTCGCCGGCAAGCCGGCTCCTACAGGAAAAGGTCGATATCCACCTGTCGTCGTAGGAGCTGGCTTGCCAGCGAAGGCGCCCGCCAGAGCGGCACAAGGCCCAAAGCCCTCTTCGCCGGCAAGCCGGCTCCTGCAGCACAATGCCCTGCGTCCATGAGGAATTCGTCATGCCCGAACTCGATCCCAAGCAACTCGCCTTTCGCAACGCCATGGCGCACATGACCGCCGCGGTCAACGTCATCAGCAGCAACGGCCCCGCCGGCCGCTGCGGCATCACCGCCACTGCGGTCTGCTCGATCACCGACAGCCCGCCGACCCTGATGGTCTGCGTCAATCGCAACAGCGCCCTGAACCCGGTGTTCAAGGGCAACGGCCGCCTGTGCGTGAATGTCCTCAGCGGCGAACACGAAGAAGTCGCCCGGCACTTTGCCGGCATGACCGGGGTGGCCATGGACCAGCGCTTCGGCCTGCATCCCTGGCGCGACGGGCTGCAAGCCCTGCCGGTGCTGGAAGGCGCCCTGGCCAGCCTCCAGGGACGCATCACCGAGGTCCAGGAAATCGGCACCCACTCGCTGATGCTGGTGGAACTGGACGAGATCAGCGTGCTGGAGCAAGGCGATTCGCTGGTGTATTTCAGCCGCTGCTTTCATCGCCTGCAGCACCCTTGCCCGGCTGCCTGAGGCGGCTACCAGCGCAACAGGCTTGTCGGCAATCGACTTGGAGCCGGCAAGCCGGGTCCCGCCCGTCCTTTGAAGGCGCCCATGCACCTCAATCAGAAGCGCCAGCTTGATTGACGAAACCTGCCCTGGAAGCTGCTGGAGCGCGGTCGGCTGCTCGGAGCACGCAAGGTCGAGCAGTTGCAGTCCGCTGGCCACCTGGACTGCAGCCTGGACTCGGACATCCTGCGCCTGGCCTTTGTCAGCCTCGCCATGATGCCGATGCTACTTAAGGAAGTGTTCGAGCTGCAGATGGAACAGCCCATGGACGCGGACTTCTTCGCCCGGCTAGCGTCTTTCAACGGGCATCTGTTCAGCGCGGGCCTACCGCGTACTGGATTGACAACCCGTTGTCGGCACACACCGAGCGCCTGTCCTTTCAGGCTGGAGACCTGCTGCAGGCAGTGCCACCCGCCTGGGACCGAGATGACCTCTACCTGCTCAGCGCGATCCTGCATAGCCTGGATGATGAGGACTGCATCCGGGTCCTGGACAATCTAGCCCGCGCCGCCGGGGACAGCGGTGCGCGGGTCGCATTGCTGGAAATCGTAGTGCCTGCCCACAAGGACGACCTGGCAAGCGCGGCATTCGACATGCAGATTTTCCTGGGGACACCCGGCAAGGAACGAACCCCGGCGCAATGGCAGGACCTGTTCGCCCAATCCGCCCGGCGACTCGACGAGCTTATCGATCTGCAAGCCATCGGCAAGATCCTGGTACTGGCCTGATTCGCTCCCCAGGGCTGCCCCGCTCCTGCAGCGGCTCAGGCCCCGGCCATGGGGGCTCATGGAGTCTCCGGCTGATGCAGGCCGAAACACACCCCCTGGGGATCGCGGCACAGGCAGAACCGGCCGAAGCCGGGCTCAGGGTCGCTGACCTCGCCGGTATGGCCGCCCAGGGCCTGGACCTGCAAGACGCTGCTCGCCAGGTCCTCGACCCGAAAATACAGGACCATGCACGACTGGGGGTCGTCACCGTGAACGCCGACCCGGACCGAGGGCGTCTGTAACCAGGCGTTCTGGAGAGCGCCCATTGGCTGCGGCGACCAACCGAACAATTGCTGGAAGAAAACCAACGCCTGACTACCATCAGGCGCACCAATTTCCACATGAGAAAGGCTACCGAACATACATCCTCCACACTCACCGAGACAGAGGCGCCACTGTCCGTCGGGAACCCTCAGCGAGTCTTGAATAAAACTGACCTGGGAGCCGAAACATCCTGCGTGTCCAGCAAGGATGCCGGCTTGCCGGGAATGTCCGCCCACCCGGCCCGGGCGTAGGCCGCCGGAGAACAGCCAATAAACACCTGAAAATCCCGATTCAAGTGGCTCTGATCGCTGTACCCGCACAGCAAAGCCACCTGCACCAGTTCCAGCGCCGGCGCCGATTCCAGCAACTGCTGTGCGCGGGCAAAGCGAATATGCCGGGCACAGGCCTTAGGCCCTTGTCCCAGATAGGCCTTGAAGCGACTGGCGAAATGCCGCCCGCTGTAACCGGCCTGCTCGCTCAGATGGCGTATCGGGATGCCTCCAGCACTGTGCTGCAGCGCCTCCCAGGCCCGGCGCAGCATTTCCGGCACCTCACGCCGAGAGCGCTGCATGCGCTCGGCAAGGAAAGCCTCGACCCGGAGCAAGCGACTTGTCCAACAGGGGATTTCATCCAACGCCTCGACCAACAAGGCAATCGACGGCCCCCACAGCTCCCGCAGATCCAGCCAGGGGCTGGCAAGCACCTGTTCGTCGCCCTGAAACAGGCGATACGCGGCCCAGGGCGGTAGTTCCACCTCAATGCATGAATGAGCACCGCTCTGCTCGACAATCACCGGCCCGGCCGGGCGGCTCACCACGAATGCCTGACAACGGTCGTTCCGGGCACCTGCGGCCAGCCCATAAGGGGAAGACAGTCCGATAATCAGCTTGACCCGTGGCTGAGCCACTTCCAGGCGCCGAACGGTGCCTGGCAGTATCTCGCTGAAGCCGTACAACCGGCAGCCCCAGGGACGCAGGCTGATGGCATCAAAGCCTGTCATGTAGTGCGCAACTGAGGAAGGCTGCATTGGCATGGTATTCACTCCCGGCTGTGGTGCGGTTTCGGCGCTTGAGCATAAGCGATCGCAGCAGCCGGGCCATGGGCCACCTCCTGCATCTGTAGGATGGTTATCTTGCGGCCAGCCACCGATACTCGTCCCAGGCCCTGCCCACGTCTCCCAGGCGTAACGGTCCTTCACCCCTTCAGTGACGAAAATAATAACAACGTCGCACAGAGGTACAGACCCATGAACCGACCCGATCATGCCGCGGCCAGTCTGTTGCAAGCCTTCAGCGAACTGACCCTGGAACTGCAGCAACTGGCGCAGAACAAGGACATCGAGCACCTTCACCAGCATGCCCTCGCACGCATCAACAAGCTGTTGCCCTTCGACAGCGCCTGGTGGGGCCGCGCCGCACTGGTAGATGGCCTGCCGGATGAACACAGCTGCTACCTGTACCGCCTGCCACCCAGCTACCTGCCGGATTGGCAGTCGATCCGCCACACCGATATCACCGTGAGCCGGGTCCACGAAGTTCCGGGGCGTGCGGTGATCGTCGACATGGCCGACCCGGACAACGGTCCCGGCCTCAACTGGCTGGGCCACCTGTACAACATCGGCGAATTGCTGTGCGTGGTGCACATCGACCCCCATACCCACTTGAGCAACCACCTGGCCCTGTACCGCGCCCCGGGTGCGCCACGCTTCAACCAGGATGACTGCCAGCTGTTGAACAACTTGATGCTGCATCTGGTGGCGGCTGTATCGGCCAATCAGATCCGTACCCTGGTGGCCATGCGCGAGAAGCTCACCCGCCCGCGCAACCTGGCCCTGGCGGTGTGCGACCCGCGCGGTGTGCTGCAGTGCGCCGAGCGCGGCTTCGTCGAGCTGCTGCTCAACGAATGGCCACAGTGGAGTGGCCCGCAACTGCCCATGGAGCTTGGTGCCAGTGGCTTCGAGGGCAAGTGCCTGCAGGTTGAATCCTCGGCGGTGGGCGACCTGTACCTGCTGGCAGCCCGCAGCCGCATCCTGCTGCCCAAGCTCAGCCCCCGGGAAAACGCCGTCGCCCAATGTTTCGGTGATGGCAAGACCTACAAGGAAGTGGCCCGGGACCTGGGCATTTCACCCAACACCGTGCGCCATCACATCCGTGTCATCTACAGCAAGCTCGGGGTCAAGGACAAAACCCGCATTGCCCAGTTACTGCACGCCCCGCCCGACTGACCCAGCACCCTGATCGCTCCTGACTTTGGCTGTCGTTTTTGACCGCCACGGGCAGCCTTTGCCCTTTTTTCCGCCCACTGCCGTGTGCCGGCGAGCCGTTCGCCGAACAACAACTCCAACAAGAGACGCACCGCCCATGACAAGGATCCTCAGCCGCACCACCGTCGCCGTGGCAGGCACCCTGGCCAGCCTGTCGCTGAACGCCGCGGACCTCAACGCCCGGGACTTCTTCGCCGCACCGCCAGGCACCAGCCTCGGCGTGCTGTACCTGCCGGCTACCCGCGCCGATGACTTCCACGGCCCCGCCGACAGCACCGGCAAGGCCGACCTGCGAGTCAATGCCATGGCCTACCGCCAGGTGTTCTTCAGCGACCTGTGCGGCACCCTGTGTACCCCGCAGTTCATCGTGCCCTTTGCCGATATCAACGCACGTTTGCCCGGCGCCGAACGCCGCACCGGCGAAAGCGGTTTCGGCGACCCTCAGGTCGGCGGCACCCTGTTTTTCATCAACCAGCCCGAGACCCGCACCTACAGCGGCCTACTGACCCTGGTCACACTGCCTCTGGGCGAATACCACAGCCGCAACCCGGACGTGTCGCCGGGGGCCAACCGCTGGGGCACGACCTTTGTCTACAACTACACCCAGGGCCTGGGTGAGAAGTGGGTACTGGAAGCCAACCTTGAAGCCCAGCTCTACGGCAGCAACAACGACTATTTCGGCAGCGAGCTGAAACAGGATCCGCTCTATCGCCTGCAGGCCTTCGCCTCCTACGACTTCACCTCCAGCACCTACGGTGCCCTGCGCCTGATCCACGCCGATGGCGGTGAACTGCGGATCAACGACCGTCGTATCGACGACACCCACAAGCGCTACACCCAGGTCGGATTCGAGGTCGGGCACTGGCTCGACAAGCAAAACCAACTGATGTTCGGCCTGTCGCGCAACGTCGCCACCGACAACGGCTATGCCGGCACGGATGCCCTGCTGCGCCTGGTCCATGTGTTCTGAACCCACCTCTCCCGGAGTCTGTCCATGAACACCCAGAACCCTGCCTTGAGCACCACCGCACGCACCACTCAGCAACCCCTGGGAATGCTGGCGGCCATTGTGCTGTTCGCTGCCATCACGCCCGCCGTGCTGTTGATGGCCCCGGCCATCGCCGCACAACTGGCCAGCCAGTGGCAATTGAGCCCGACACAGATCGGCGACCTGTTCTCCGCCGAACTGGGGGCCATGAGCCTGGCCACGCTGCCCGCCATCTGGTGGCTGAAACACATCGACTGGCGCCGTGCCGCGCTGTGCAGCGCCCTGCTGTTCATCACCGCCAACCTGTTGTCGATGCTTGCCGATGATTACTCACTGTTGCTGGTCGCGCGCTTCTGCAGCGCCCTGGCCGGCGGCTCGCTGATGATCATCTGCCTGGCCAGCGCCGCCGCCAGCCCCAGCCCCAGTCGCGCCTATGGCTTCTGGGTGATGGGCCAGCTGGCGCTGGGGGCCATCGGCCTGAGCCTGTTGCCGATGCTCTTCGAGCGCTTTGGCCTGGGTGCCTGCTACCTGATCCTGGCCTTGCTGATGACCTTGTGCCTGCCCCTGGCCCGCTGCTTTCCTGCAGGCGCTGCGCACGAGGCGGCCGACGCCCCGAAGGCGCCGGCGATCTCCTGGATCAAGGCGGCGCTGGGGATTCTCGGCATCCTCACGTTCTACATCAGCCTCAGCGGCGTCTGGACCTTCATCGGCGCCATTGGCAGCCAGTCCGGCCTCTCGGCGCAGACCAACGGCGACATCCTGGCCATCGCCACCCTGATGGGCATCGTCGGCGCGCTGTGCGCCACCCTGTTCGGCGACCGTCTGCCTCGCGGCGCCCTCCTGCTGCTGGGCTACGGGCTGATGGCGGCCTCGGTACTGCTGCTCCTGGGGCAACCGCAACTGGCGCGCTTCGCCCTGGCGGCAGTGGTGTTCAAGTTCACCTGGACCTTCATCCTGCCGCTGATCCTGGCACGCATGGCCGAGATGGATCGCAGCGGCCGGCTGATGAACGCCTCCAACCTGGTGATCAGCGCCGGCCTGGCAATCGGCCCGACACTGGCCGGGCGCCTGATCGAAAGCAGCGGTGGTTTCCAGGGCCTGCTGCTGGGTGGCGCGGTGATCACCTTGCTGTCACTGGCCCTGGTGCTCAGTTGCCGACCCTCTCGCTAAGCCCTTAGCGCGCGCCCTGGGGCAACTTCGGTGGTACGACCACCGATACGTCACAGGGCGGCGCAAGTACCCCCCGTTTCCTTGAAAGATGGATATCACCATGACCTGCAAAACCGCTTTTTTCTTCGATGAACTCTGTCTCTGGCACAGCGGCGGCCCCCACGTCCTGACCTTGCCGGTGGGCGGCTGGGTGCAGCCACCAGCCGCCGCAGGACACGCCGAATCGCCGGAAACCAAGCGCCGCTTGAAAAGCCTGATGGACGTCTCGGGGCTGACCCGGCAACTGCAACTGCGCAGTGCCGCAGCGGCCACCGAGGAGGACCTGTTGCGGGTCCACAGTGCCGACTACCTGCACCGTTTCAAGGCCTTGAGCGACGCCGGCGGCGGTCACCTCGGGGACGAGGCGCCAGTGGGCCCCGGCAGCTACGAAATCGCCAAGCTGTCCGCCGGGCTGGCCATGGCCGCGGTGGACGCGGTGCTCAGCGGCGAGGCCGACAATGCCTATTCCCTGTCCCGTCCACCAGGACACCACTGCAGCGCCGACCAGGCCATGGGGTTCTGCTTCCTGGCCAACATCGCCATCGCCATCGAGGCCGCCAAGGCCCGCCATGGACTGGGCAAGGTCGCGGTGATCGACTGGGACGTGCACCACGGCAACGGCACCCAGTCGATCTTCGAGGAGCGAACCGACGTGCTGACCCTGTCCCTGCACCAGGACGGCTGCTTCCCGCCGGGTTACGGCGGTGAACAGGAGCGCGGACGCGGCGCTGGCCTGGGCTACAACATCAACGTCCCGCTGCTTCCCGGCGGCGGCCATGACGCCTACCTGCACGCGATGCAGCGCATTGTCCTGCCGGCCCTGGAGCGCTTTGAGCCGCAACTGATCATCGTCGCCTGCGGCTATGACGCCAACGCCGTGGACCCGCTGGCGCGGATGCTGCTGCACAGCGACTCCTTCCGCGAGATGACCCAGTGCCTGCGGGACACCGCCGAACGCCTGTGCGAGGGACGTCTGGTGTTGGTGCATGAGGGTGGCTACTCCGAGGCCTACGTGCCGTTTTGCGGGCTGGCCACGCTGGAGGCACTCTCGGGTATCCGTACTGCGGTCAACGACCCGATGCTGGAGTTCGTGCGCCTGCAGCAACCCAGGGAGCCCCTGCTGAGCTTTCAACGCCAGTTACTCGACCGCCAGGCCGAGGCCATTGCGGCCACTGATCGCTGACTTGCCCGGATTTGGCCCATGACCAACGTTCACCGGTGTGCTGCTGAGCATCAGCTGCTCGCCGTGTAACACTCAACCACCCCGGAAGCTCGGTTCCAGAGCTTCTGGGGCTATTGCTCCCCGCCGCTCGCGGCGCCCCGTTCCGCCCCCGCCTGCCTGCCCTTTCGTCCCCCCCTGCACAGGCTCAACACATTCGCCCCAATAGCCACGAAAGGTTTCCTATCCTCTTCACAGCTACCTGACCCTGAATTCCAGTTCATCTCGACTGACCCGTACCCCCTGCGTGCCGCTGCAACACGTCCCTGCCTGGTCGGAGAGGCGTGCGGCGCGACCTGTCCGTCTGCTAGACCACTACTCCGATTGCCGGGTTTTGCCCTAATCCGGGCCCGTATATCTGCTGAGACAAAGGAGATGTCAATGCACCGCAATAACGATGATTACCTCGACGAAATCTGCTTCTGGCAATGCGCCCACAGCCGTCTTTTGCAGCATACGGCCCTGCTTCGGAAGCAGGCCCTACACGCACCCGGGTTTTCCAGGGAACCACTGGATGAGCTGTTGCGCAGATGTGGTCTGGAGGGGCTGTGTCATTGCCCCGGCGATCCTCGACTAACCAGGCCCCAGTCCACTGGGGATTTGCCACACCCACCCCTGCGCCCCAAGGACTGAATGATTCCATGGAGCCCCCTGGCTAGGCCGCTCCATGGGCTCTGGCCTCGGTGGGAGTCTGCTGATAACGCGCCTTGAACGCCCGGGCAAAATGCGCCTGACTGACAAAACCATGGCGATAGGCGACCTCGCTGATATCCAACCCCGCCCCCTGGCTGCTGCACAGCAGCTGGCGGGCCTGTTGCAGGCGCCGTTCCAGAATGAAGCGGCTCGGCACCAGGCCCTCCAGGGCAAACAGCCGGGCCAGGTGCCGGGTGGAAATGCCAGTCTGGGCCGCCACCCGCTCGCAACTCAGGGCGGGGTCGGCCAACTGGTCATGGATGCATTGCTTGGCCGCCAGCAGGTAGGACGCACTCAGGGCATTGATCGGCCGTTCACCGACATGCCCGGCAATGATGCTGGCGAGAAGCTCGAAAGCCTGTTCCTGGTAGGCATCGGCCTCTTCACAGAAGGGGTGCAGGAAAAACGCCCGGGTACGCTCCCCCAAGGTGCGCAACAACAGACGCTGGACCCCGCTTTCGGCGCTGACCCGCAATGGCCGGTCAAAACGCTTCAGGCAACGTTCGGCGAACTGCTCCTGGGGAATATCGAAGATGAACTGGCGCATCGCCCCGGAAAAGCCGAACAGGTAGGGCTTGTCGGTGCGATAGACCACCAGCTCCCCCGGCTCCAGCACCTGGCAGGCGCCGTCCTGATAGAAGAACGAACCGCTGCCGGTAACCAGGGACACGAAGATCGACTCCTTGGGCACACCGCGGATCATCGAACTGTCGCGCTCCACCACATGCTCATTGCCGACGATGCGGGCCAGGCGCATAGCGCTCAATTGCAGGTTGTCCTGGCTGGCGGCGAACCCATCCTCGGCGTAGGAGTTGCATTTAAGCCCCACCAGGGTGCTGGCGTTGTAGTCCTCCCAAAACGTCAGCCGTTGATCCAGGTCGATGGCCTGGGTGCTGGCGTGCCGGGTTTCGAGCAAGGCGCATGGAGACATTGTTGTTCTTCTCATGGGCGGCTGGATGTTCCCCGGACGGCAAGGCAGTGTCCGGGCACCTGGGGCCGCATGCTCTGCGGCCTGCGGCCATTCATTAACATCTGAAGTATATAGCCTGTCAACTTGAAACGCAGTGGGACCCGGTCGCCTGAAGGTCCTCACGGCATCGCTATTTAAAGTAGGAAAAACGCCGTCCGAAACGGACAACAAACCGGTCCGATTCGATCAAACCGGCGCCGGCCTGCGCGCCTAGAGTCGTCTCAGTTATCGCCGTAGCTCCCCCTAATAAGAACCATTGAGGTCGACCATGCCTGAAGCAGCCACCCGTGAATTCTGGAAAGACCTGCAGCCTATCGCCAATTGTTTCAAGCCCGACGCCAAGCCGGAGGTCTACCTGCCCAACGCCGCCAGCGACGACCTGAGTCTGTACGTGCCCTTCACCGAAACCGTGTCCTCGCGACCGCTGTGGATCTCTCCCAGTGAAAACCGCTGGTGCGACATTCTGATGGCCAGCAGTGCCGGGCTGGTCAACCGCCACTATCACCCCCACGAAGTCTTTGCCTACACCCTGTCCGGCAAGTGGGGCTACCTGGAACACGAATGGACCGCCAGCGCAGGCGACTTCGTCTACGAGACCCCGGGCGAGGGCCACACCCTGGTGGCCTACGAGCATGAACAGCCGATGCGTGTGTTCTTCATCGTCAAGGGCCCGCTGATCTGGCTCGACGAACAGGGCGAGCCCGACGGCTACTTCGATGTGCACTCCTACATCGCGATGTGCCGCGAGCACTACGAAAAGATTGGCCTGGGCGCGGCCCACATCGACACCCTGTTTCGCTGATCGCGATTTCTGACGCCTCCTCGGAGAACCACCATGGCTTATAAAAACAACAAGGCCGGTTACGAGAACACCTTGCTGGGGGTGCTGTTCCTGACCTTCGGCTTCGTCTTTTTCGATCGTCTGGCGCTGTCCTTCCTGTTCCCCTTCATGGCGGACGAACTGCAACTGAGCAACAGCCACCTGGGCATGCTGTCCTCGGTACTGGCCCTGGCCTGGGCGGTGTCCGGGGCTCTGGTGGGCGCCTGGTCGGACCGCCGTGGCATACGCAAGCCGCTGCTGATCATCGCGGTGATCCTGTTTTCCCTGTGCTCGGCGCTGTCCGGGCTGGTCACCGGGTTCCTCAGCCTGCTGCTGTTTCGCGGGATCATGGGGCTGGCCGAAGGGCCGATCCTGCCATTGTCGCAATCCTTGATGGTGGAGGCCTCGTCGCCCCATCGCCGAGGCTTGAACATGGGCCTGCTGCAAGGTTCGGCAGCCGGCTTGCTGGGGGCAGTGATCGGCCCGCCGGTGCTGGTCGCCCTGGCCGAGGCTTATGGCTGGCGCCATGCGTTCATCATCTCGCTGGTCCCCGGATTGCTGATTGCCCTGCTGATCTGGCGCTACGTGCTCCCGGACCGTCCACGGGGCGAGCCACGAGCGGATGCCGCAACGAACCACGGCGGCGGGCATCGGCTGGCCCTGCTCAAGAGCCGCAATATCGTGCTCTGCACCCTGATCAGCTGTTTCTTCCTGACCTGGTTCATCGTGCTGATCTCCTTTACCCCGACCTTCCTGATCAAGGTCCGCGACTACAGCCCGGCCAGCATGGGCATGGTCATGAGCTGCCTGGGCGGCGCCTGGGTGTTGTGGGGCTTTGGCGTTCCGGCGATTTCCGATCGCATTGGCCGCCGCCCGACCCTGGTGCTGTTCTCGCTGATCGCCGCCTGCTGCCCCATGGCCCTGCTCTTCGCGCCATCGCCAATGATCCTTGGCGTGCTGATGCTGCTGACCTATACCGGCCTGGGCTGTTTCACCCTGTTCATGGCAACCATTCCGGCGGAGACCGTACCCCGGGAAGTCATGGCCACGGCCCTCGGGATGATCATGGGCATCGGTGAGCTGGTGGGCGGTTTCGTCGCCCCGACCATTGCCGGCTTCGCCGCCGACCGCTTCGGCCTGTCCATCGTCATGTGGATGTCCTGCGGCGGCGCCCTGCTGGCCGCAGTGCTGGCGCTGTTCCTCAAGGAAACCGCACCGGCGGTGCTGGCCCGTCAACAGCGCCGGCAAGCCGACGCCACCACTGCCGCTGCTACTCCAACCCTGCAAGGAAACCAGCCATGAAAGCACTGCGTTGGCACGCCGCCCGGGACCTGCGCCTGAGCCAGGTGCAACTGCGCCAGCCCGGTGCTGGGGAAGTCCTGCTGCAAGTCGCCTACTGCGGCATCTGCGGCAGCGACCTGCATGAATACGCCGATGGTCCCCATTCGATTCCCCAGGAAGTGGCCCATCCACTGTCCGGCTGCCGGGCCCCCTTGACCCTTGGCCATGAGTTCTGCGGTGAAGTGGCGGGCCTGGGCCCGGGCGTCGACCCTCGCTTGCTGGGCCAGCGGGTAGCAGTGGAGCCGGAGTACCGCTGCGGTGATTGCCAGTACTGCCGCATAGGCCAGTACAACCTGTGCCAGTCCATGGGTTTCATCGGCCTGATGGGCGATGGCGGTTTCGCCGAACAGGCCCTGGTGCCCGCCTACATGCTGCACCTGCTGCCGGAAAACGTGAGCTTCAAGCAGGCGGCCGTGCTCGAACCTGCGGCCG
This sequence comes from Pseudomonas sp. Fl5BN2, assembly GCF_009908205.1. NCBI lineage: Bacteria > Pseudomonadati > Pseudomonadota > Gammaproteobacteria > Pseudomonadales > Pseudomonadaceae > Pseudomonas > Pseudomonas sp. Fl5BN2. The sequence continues at coordinate 26,804 of NZ_JAAARL010000011.1, forward strand.
TGGCCTTTCACGCCTTGAACCAGAGCAGCCTGATGGCCGGTGACAGCTGTGCGGTGTTTGGCCTGGGACCGATTGGCCTGCTGCTGATCCTGCTGGCGCGGCTGCGCGGTGTGGAGCGGATCTATGCCGTGGACCTGGACCCCGAGCGCCGGCGCCTGGCCCTGGAGTTCGGTGCTTCGGCGGCCCTTGACGGCCGTGACCCAAGGCTGCAGGAGCAGCTACGGCAATTGAGCGACGGCGGTATCGACAGTGCCTTTGAAGCCGCCGGTACCCAGCAGACCCTGACTCATGCCCTGCACTGCCTGCGCAAGGGTGGCGAAGCGGTCATGGTCGGCCTGATGGGCGAGGTGCAATTCGACGCCTTCCACTTGGTGAACAACGAACTGCGCCTGCTCAGCAGCGTCGGTTATCGCCATGTCTATCCCGAACTGATCGAACTGCTGGCCAGCGGGCGCCTGGACCTGTCCCGGGCAGTCACCCGCTGCCTGGCCCTGGAGCAGGCGGTGCAACTGGGCTTTGAATCGCTGCTGCAAGACAAAAGCCAGATCAAGGTTCTGGTCAACCCGACACCGACCCTGGCCGAGGCCTGAACCCGCAATTCCAACACTCAAGACAAAAACAACAATAAACGAGTACCCGACATGAATGCTTCCTATGCGCTGTGCCCGCTGCTGGCAGCCCTGCTGCTGCCCCTTGAATGCCTCGCCGATGCTCCGGCTGCGCCGCGTAGCGGCCCGCTGTCCGGCCTGGGCGACTACCTGGCCGACCAGGGCATCACACCCCATGTGCAGTTTCTCAGCCTGGCAATGAAGAACCTCGACACCGGCCCTAGGCCCCACAGTTTCGGCAACAGCGGCGACCTGTTCGTCGGTGCCGACGTCAACCTTGAGACCTTTGCCGGTCTCGAAGGAGCAGCCTTTCACTTCGAGCAGACGCTGTTCATCCTCGACCACGAGACCGGCGTGCCCACCTCGCGCAACTGGCAAGGTGCCGCCGGCAGCTACTTTGCCGGGGCACCGATCCACAATGACCTCACCAGCAACCAGTTGAGCCTCTTGACCTACCAGCAGACCTGGCTCGACGGCCGTATGGACCTGAGCCTGGGCCGCACCAACGCCCGGCGCTATTTCTACATCTACAACTGCGAAAGCACGGTCACCTGCAACGACCCGATCATCGACTCTTCAACTGGGGTCCTGCCGCCGCCCTACGGCAGTTGGGGCGGCTACCTGAAATACCAGATGACGCCCGAGTGGTATGTGCATGGCGGCGCCTTCGAGTCCAACCCCGTGGACTACCTGAAACAGCGCAAGGGCCTGGATTTCAGCACCGACGACGCCAGCGGCACCAGCCTGCTGCTGGGTATCGGCAGCCAGAACCGCAATGCCTACAGCTCCCACTACGAGCTCAACGGCTACTACAACACCTCCAAGCAGGTTGATCCGCTGACCGGGGCCATGGATTTCGGCAGCGCTGGTGCGTTCTTCAAGTTCCAGCAATCGCTGTGGCGCGCCGACGCCGGCCAGGGCACCGCACCCCAGGCCCTGCTGCTGTTCGGTTCACTGTCGGCGGCGGCCGATGACAAGCAACCCTTCAGCCGTTTCGTCGAAGCCGGCCTGACCTACCTGGCGCCCTTCGACCGGCCCCAGGACAAGCTCAACCTCAAGGCCAGCTACCTGCGCCTCAACGACCATCAGTTGCGCTTCCAGCAACAGGCGCGGATCGCCAACCGCGGCGACTCGCGCCTGGGCGAACCCAATGTCTACGCACTGGAAGCCAACGCCCATATCGCCCTGACCCGGCAACTGGCCCTGGAGCCCAGCGTCCAGTACCTGATCAACCCGGACAACTTCTACAACCCCGAAGCCCGCGAGCTGAGCGGCAACGGCTTTGTCGTCGGCCTGCAAGTGACCCTCGACGTAGGCTCGCTGCTGGGGCTCTGAGATGGACTTCTGTGACTGCCCAAGAGGTATCCCCCATGAGTGAAAGCACCACGCACACCTTCGACTACATCGTGGTCGGCGCCGGCTCCGCCGGTTGCGTGCTGGCCAACCGCCTGTCCGCCGACCCCAAGGTCCAGGTGTGCCTGATCGAGGCCGGGCCCAGCGACCGCACCCTGCTGCCCGCGGCCTATGTGCGCACCCCGGCGGGGATCATCCGCCTGATCGCCAACCCGCGCTGGAACTGGATGCACCAGTTCAGCCCCCAGGCCAGCAGCGGCGACGTGCCGATCCCCTGCCCACGGGGCCGGGTCTGGGGTGGCTCCAGCGCGATCAACGGGATGATCTATATCCGCGGCCATCGCCTGGATTTCGACCGCTGGGCCGCCGCCGGCAACCAGGGCTGGAGCCATGACGAACTGCTGCCCTACTTCAAGCGCTCGGAGCATTTCGAACCGGGCGCCTCGCCCTGGCACGGCCAGCACGGCGAGCTCAACGTCGCCGAACAGCGCAGCCCGAGCCCGGTCAATTCGGTGTTCTACCAGGCCGCCACCGAGCTGGGCTGGAACTACAACCCGGACTTCAACAGCGCGGAACAGGAAGGCTTCGGGCCGTTCCATGTCACCCAGATCAACGGCGAACGCTGCAGCGCCGCCCGGGCCTTCCTGCACCCGATCCTGCATCGGCAGAACCTGACGGTACTGAGCAGCACCCTGACCCACCGGGTATTGCTGCAAGGCTCCCGCGCCTGCGGCGTGGAAATCAGCCAGGACGGCCGGGTGTGGCAATTGCAGGCGCGCCGGGAGGTGATCCTCAGCGCCGGGGCGATCAACTCTCCGCAACTGCTGTTGCTGTCCGGCATCGGCCCGGCCGAGGAGCTGGAGCGCCACGGGATCGTTTCCCGCCATCCGCTGCCGGGGGTCGGGCTCAACCTGCAGGATCACCAGGACATCGTGCTGATGTACCGCAGCGACCCCGAGCTGGGCTACGGCATTTCCGCCAAGGGCCTGCTGCCCCTGGCCCGCTCGCCCTGGCAGTACCTGACCCGGCGCCAGGGCCCGCTGACCTCCAACACCGTCGAGTCCGGGGCCTTCCTGCGCCTGACACCCGAGGACCCGGTGCCGGAACTGGGGCTGATCGTCGCCCCGGCCCTGAAGAACCAGCCCCAGCGCCTGATCCCCGTGGGCCACGGCATCAGCCTGCATGTGGCGGTGATGCACCCGCAGAGCCGTGGTCGGGTGCGCCTGAACTCCGCCGACCCGCACGACAAGCCGCTGATCGACGCCAACTTCCTCAGCCACCCGGAAGACCTGCGCAAGCTGGTGGCCGGATTGCGTCTGGTGCGCCAGCTGGCGGCGACCCGAGCCTTCTCCCAGCGCTTGCGCGGCGAACTGGTGCCCGGGCCGCAGGTGCAGAGCCAGGAACAGATCGAGCAATGGATCCGCCAGCACCTGGGCACGGTGTTTCACCCGGTGGGCAGTTGCAAGATGGGCCACGACGAACTGGCGGTGGTAGACGACCAACTGCGGGTCCACGGCCTCCAGGGCCTGCGGGTGGCGGATGCCTCGATCATGCCGAGCCTGATCACCGGCAACACCAATGCGGCGGCGATCATGATCGGGGAAAAGGCTGCGGACCTGCTACTGGGAGCAGCCCAGGCGCAACCCTGCACTGCGCCCCGCAACGAGGCTTGCGTCTGATGCCTGGGCTCAGGGGCGCTTCGGCGCCTCGGCGCTCCAGAGCACTGGCCAGTCTTCGTAGCCCAAGCCGCTGCAACTGGGCATGCGCCGGTAGTCGGTGAGCTGGAACGCCTGGCCGTCGAAGTGCCAGCTGGCCATTTCACCACAGTCGCCAACCCCGCGGCCCAGCAGGAAACTGCTGAGTACGCCGGTCTCGGGGTAATAGTTGATGCCGCCGGCATTATCGACGCTGCCGGCCGGCAATGCCTGCAGCTGCAGGCTTTGCACCCCATAGGGCGCAGTGCGCGAGCGGCTGCTGATATCGAACAGGCAGATGTAGGCACCGCAGTCGGAGAACTCGAACACCAGCGCCTGCTGCGCAGTCAGGGGATAGACCTCGATCCTCGGCGGCATGACGTAGTCGTCGTCTTCTTCGGACTTTGGCGGCGGCAAGGTTTTTTGCACCGCCGCCAGTAGCCCGGCGCGCTCCCGGGCGCTGAGGGGCTTCACCCCGGGATAGGGACGCAACGCCTGGGCCGGCTGGACCCTGGGCACCGCGCTGTTCGGTTGCTCGCCGGGCGCCGCCAAGGCGCTGACCGTGCCCTGGCGCTGCTGCGCCTGGTCCACCCCTTGCAGCAACTCCGGCAACCCCTTGAGCAGCACCTGGGCTGGTTCCTCGCCTGGCAGCTCCAGCACCTGCCCGGCCCGCAGGCGCGCCAGCCATTGTCGGACCAGGGGCTGATCATCAACCCGGTAGTACTGTTGTTCACGGGTGCTGTCGGGGGCTTCCACTTCCTGGACCAGGGCCGCCAGCAAGCCCGGCTCCAGCGGCTGGCCATCCAGGCGCAACGCGCCGAGTTCGAATGGCGCGCCCTGGTGCTCCAGTTGCAGTTGCACCCGGCCCTCGGGACCGACCTGGCTGCGGATTTTCAAGGTCAGGTGGTTGACCTGCGCGGCAAAGGCGATGTTCGGCGCGTAGAGCAGTTGGCAGTCGCGGCGGTTGTCGCACGCGCTGATCCAGCCCTCCTGCTGCAACCACAGCGGCGTCTGTTCCGGCAGCTCCCGGGCCTGGCACGGCAAGGCACCCAGCACCAGCAGGGACAACACAACAGTACGCAGCATGAAGACGCTCCTTGTCGGGCAAAGGCGCGGATTCTGCCACGCCCGTCAGGCGGCGAATACAGCCAGCGCCAACTGCCTGTGCAAGGCCCCGTGGCATCAGCCCTGCCCGGGCTCTCAGGCGCCCGGCGCAGCTGCAGAAGGTGCAATCACCTGCCCCTGGCGCAAGCGGTACTCACCCGGCGCGGTCTTGGCGTAACGCTGGAAAAACCGGCTGAAATAGGCCGGGTCCTTGAAGCCCAGCTGGTAACAGATCTCGTTGATCGAACTGCCGGTGAACAGCAGCAGGCGCTTGGATTCCTGCATCAGCCGTTCGTACACCAGGCGTTTGGATGGCAAGTCGGCAATGCGCCGGCAGACATCGTTGAGCCGCGCCTCGGTAACCCCGAGCGTGCTGGCGTAGCGAGTCAGGGGCCAATGCTCCAGGTAGCGGGCCTCGATCAGCTCGTTGAAGCGATGGAAGATCTGCAGGTCTTCATGGCGCGCCGGACGCGCCTTCAGGGAGTTGGCCGAGAGCCGCAGCAGGCTGATCATCAGCAGCCGGGTCAGGGCTTCGAGCGCCGATTCGCGGCCGGCCCCCTGCCCCGCGATCTCCTGCTGCAGTTCATCGAACAGGTACTCCAGGCGCCGCACTTCGCTGGCGAACTCCGCTCCCAGGCGCGCCAGGGCCACGCACACCGGCGGCACCTGGGGCATCGGGGCCAGTGCCGGGTCGGCACCGATCAGCTCCCACACCAGTTGCTGGCGCACGGTAAGCACATGGCCTTCGCTGTCGGCCTCGGTGACGAAGGCGTGGGGAATGGTCGGCGGGGTGAGGAAGAACATCGGCCCCGACTCCAGGTACTGCTGGTCGTCGAGGTAGACCCGCACCGCGCCGCTCTGCACGTAGTGCACCTGGAAGAAACGGTCGTGGCGATGCACCGGCATGTTGCGGCCGAAGAAGTCGGCCAGGTTGCTGAGCTTGTCGTAGTGCACCTGGGCATCGGCGTAACGCTGGTCGTAGACCTGGCCGATGTTGATGTTGGGGATAGGTTGGCGTGGGTTCATGGCGCCCTTCTGTTTTTATTTTGATCCACGCGGACCCTGCGCATCCTGCGTGATTCGCGGCTTGCCCGCCAGTCCGGGATGGGAGCTGCAAGCGCGTCGCTTGACGATCGTTAACATATTAAATATAACGTTAACACATTAACGAAACCGACCCACCAGCGGCAAGCCGCTACGGGAACGGACACCAGGAGAGCCCGATGAGCCGTGCACTGAACGATCACGCCGGCGGCACCTTGTTCGGCGTTGCGCTGAACTACCAGGGGTTGCTGCAGAGCCATCTGCAGAGCTTCACCCAGCCGCCCTACCAGAAGCCGCCGGTGAAGCCGGTGCTGTTCATCAAGACCCCCAACACCCGCAACAGCCATGAGGCGCCGGTGGTGTTTCCCCAGGGTGTGGAACGCCTGCAGCCGGGCCCGGCCCTGGGCGTGGTGATCGGCAAGCGTGCCAGCCGGGTGCGCCTGGAGGATGCCCTGGAGCATGTCGCCGGCTACACCATCGTCAACGAATTCAGCCTGCCGGAAGACAGCTACTACCGCCCGGCGGTCAAGGCCAAGTGCCGCGACGGCTTCTGCGCCCTGGGCCCGGAACTGGTGCCGGCCGCCGAGGTCAGCGACCCCCACAACCTCAGCCTGGAACTGTTCGTCAACGGCGAGCGGGTGCAGCACAACAGCACCGCCAACCTGGTGCGCAGCATTCCCCAGCTGATTGCCGAGATCAGCGAGTTCATGACCCTGCACCCCGGTGACGTGCTGATCACCGGCACCCCGGAAGGTCGGGTCGATGTCCGCCCGGGCGATCGGGTCGAAGTGCAGATCAGCGGCCTGGGCCGCCTCGCCAACACCATCGTGGCCGAATAAGGAGCCGACATGAAACATGCACGCATCCGTTATCAGGGTCAGGTCCACCAGGCCCTGGTCACCGGCCCCAACACCCTGCAACTGGAAGACGGCCGGGTTCTTGCCGAAGACCAGGTGCAGTGGCTGCCGCCGGCCACCGGGACCATGTTCGCCCTGGGCCTGAACTACGCCGACCACGCCGCCGAACTGGCCTTCACGCCGCCCACCGAGCCCCTGGTGTTCATCAAGTCGCCGGGCACCTACACCGGCCACAACCAGGTGACCTGGCGTCCGGACAACATCGCCTACATGCACTACGAGTGCGAGCTGGTGGCGGTGATCGGCAAAACCGCGCGCAACGTCAAGCGCGAGGACGCCCTGGACTACCTGGCCGGCTACACCCTGTGCAACGACTACGCGATCCGCGACTACCTGGAGAACTACTACCGGCCCAACCTGCGGGTGAAGAACCGCGACGCCACCACCCCGGTGGGCCCGTGGATCATCGACGCGGCCCTGGTACCCGAACCCAACAACCTGACCCTGCGCACCTGGGTCAACGGCGAGCTGCGCCAGCAAGGCAGCACCGCCGACATGATCTTCGACATCCCCTACCTGATCGAATACTTGTCCGGTTTCATGACCCTGCAACCGGGCGACATGATCGCCACCGGCACCCCCGAAGGCCTGTCCGACGTGGTGCCCGGCGATGAGGTGGTGGTGGAAATCGAAGGCATCGGCCGGCTGGTCAACCGCATCGTCAGCGAAAGCGAATTCTTCACCCATCACGCCCCCACCGCGGTGGCCAAGGAGCACGCATAAATGATCAAGCACTGGATCAACGGTCGCGAAGTCGAAAGCCGCGAAGTGTTCACCAACTACAACCCCGCCACGGGCGAAGCCATCGGTGAAGTGGCCAGCGGCGGCGCCGAGGAAATCGCCCAGGCGGTAGCGGCGGCCAAAGAAGCCTTTCCGAAATGGGCCAACACCCCGGCCAAGGAACGCGCGCGGCTGATGCGTCGCCTGGGGGCATTGATCGAAGAGAACGTACCGCACCTGGCGGAGCTGGAAACCCTGGACACCGGCCTGCCGATCCACCAGACCAAGAACGTGTTGATCCCCCGCGCCTCGCATAACTTCGACTTTTTCGCCGAAGTCTGCACCCGCATGGATGGCCACAGCTATCCGGTGGACGACCAGATGCTCAACTACACCCTGTACCAGCCGGTGGGGGTCTGCGCCCTGGTGTCGCCATGGAACGTGCCGTTCATGACCGCCACCTGGAAGACCGCGCCCTGCCTGGCCCTGGGCAATACCGCGGTGCTGAAGATGAGCGAGCTGTCGCCACTGACCGCCAATGAGCTGGGCAGGCTGGCGGTGGAAGCCGGGATTCCCGCCGGGGTGCTGAACATCGTCCAGGGCTACGGCGCCACTGCCGGCGACGCCCTGGTGCGCCACCCGGACGTGCGGGCAATCTCCTTCACCGGCGGCACCGCCACCGGCAAGAAGATCATGCAGACCGCCGGCCTGAAGAAGTACTCCATGGAACTGGGCGGCAAGTCGCCGGTGCTGATCTTCGAGGACGCCGACCTCGAACGCGCCCTGGACGCCGCGCTGTTCACCATCTTCTCGCTGAACGGCGAACGCTGCACCGCCGGCAGCCGGATCTTCATCCAGGAAAGCGTCTACCCGCAATTCGTCAAGGAATTCGCCGCCCGGGCCAAGCGGCTGATCGTCGGTGACCCGCAGGACCCCAAGACCCAGGTTGGCTCGATGATCACCCAGGCCCACTACGACAAGGTCACGGGTTATATCCGCATTGGCATCGAGGAAGGCGCGACCTTGCTCGCCGGTGGCCTGGAGCGCCCGGCCAACCTGCCGGCGCACCTGGCTCGGGGGCAGTTCATCCAGCCCACGGTATTTGCCGATGTCGACAACAAGATGCGCATTGCCCAGGAAGAGATCTTCGGCCCAGTGGTGTGCCTGATCCCGTTCAAGGACGAGGCCCAAGCCCTGCAACTGGCCAACGACACCGAATACGGCCTGGCGTCCTACATCTGGACCCAGGACATCGGCAAGGCCCATCGCCTGGCCCGGGGCATCGAAGCCGGCATGGTGTTCATCAACAGCCAGAACGTGCGCGACCTGCGTCAGCCGTTCGGTGGGGTCAAGGGCTCCGGCACCGGCCGTGAGGGCGGCGAATACAGCTTCGAGGTGTTTGCCGAGATCAAGAACGTCTGCCTCTCAATGGGCAGCCACCACATCCCGCGCTGGGGCGTATAAGGTTCAGAAGCGTCACGCATCGCGCGAACAATAAGATGTTTCAGGAGAAGCACCATGGGCGAAGTCGTCATGACCGCCAAGGTCTGTCACGTTCCATCAATGTACCTGTCCGAACTGCCGGGCAAACACCACGGCTGCCGTGAGGCGGCCATTGCCGGGCACAAGGAGATCGCCCGCCGCGCCCGCGAGCTGGGCGCCGACACCGCGGTGGTGTTCGATGTGCACTGGCTGGTCAACAGCGGTTACCACATCAATTGCGGTGAAGTGTTCAACGGCACCTACACCAGCAACGAGCTGCCGCACTTCATCAAGAACATGACCTACGACTACCAGGGCTGCCCGGAGTTGGGCCAACTGATCGCCGCCGAGGCCAACGCCGCCGACGTGCGCACCCTGGCCCACAACATCCCCAGCCTGGAGCTGGAGTACGGCACCCTGGTGCCCATGCGCTACATGCACATGGATGTACCCGCCGCCGAGCACTTCAAGGTGGTGTCCATTGCCGCCTGGTGCGCCTGGCACAAGCTCGAAGACAGCTTCACCTTCGGCGCCGCGGTGCGCCGGGCCATCGAGCAGAGTGATCGCAAGGTCCTGGTGCTGGCTTCCGGCTCCCTGTCCCACCGCTTCTCCGATGACCGCGAAGCCGAGGCCAACATCCACAAGTGGACCCGCGAGTTCGACAAGCAAGTGGATCAGCGGGTGGTGGAGCTGTGGCAGCAGGGTCGCTTCCGCGAGTTCTGCGCGATGCTCCCGGACTACGCCGAGCACTGCTACGGCGAGGGCAAGATGCACGACACGGCCATGCTCCTGGGCCTGCTCGGTGGCCCCGAGTACAACCGCCCGGCCGAGATCGTCACGCCACTGTTCGGCAGCTCCGGCACCGGCCAGATCAACGCGATCTTTGAAGTTTAAAAACCGCGGCCAGCGTTGAGCTAGAGGCTGCAAGACCACATCGACAGCAGCGGCAAGCCGCAAGCCTGCAGCCGTAAGAGAACCTTCTTGCCGCGTGTAGCTTGCCGCATGCTGTTGCCTGTGAAGGAGGCACCGTGCCCCATTTCATTGCTGAATACACCGACAACATCGAACAGGCCGCCAATCTGCCGGGGCTGTTCGAAAAGGTTCATGACTACCTGGGTGCCAGCGGGGTTTTCCCCCTGGGAGGCATTCGCAGCCGCGGGGTGCGCCTGGATACCTGGCGCATGGCCGACGGCAAGCACGACTACGCCTTTGTCCATATGCGCCTGCAAGTAGGCGCCGGACGCGACCTGGCGACCAGGCGACAAGTGGCCGAAGGCTTGTTCGAGATCATCCAGGCGCATTTTGCCGAGCTGCAGGCCCAGCGGCTGCTGGCCCTGTCGTTCGAGATGAGCGAGCTGGATGCCGAGCTGAACTTCAAGCACAACAACGTGCACGAGTTCCTGCGCGGGCAAGCCTGAAGCCTGCGCCGCCCCTTTCGCCGGCAAGCCGGCTCCTACAGCGCCCCCGTAGGAGCTGGCTGGCCAGCGAAGAGGCCCTCAAGCCTTGTGCCAGTCCTGGATCCGCCTTCGCCGGCAAGCCGGCTCCTACAAGAACAATAACGAGACCCTTGTCATGCCCCATGCCACCACCGCCGAGACCTCGCGCGCCGAGGTCAATGACTGTTATCGCAAGATCACCTGGCGGCTGATGCCGTTGCTGTTCGTCTGCTACATCTTCGCCCACCTGGACCGGATCAATATCGGCTTCGCCAAGCTGCAGATGACCCAGGACCTGGGCTTCAGCGAAAGTGTCTACGGCCTCGGTGCCGGCCTGTTCTTCGTCGCCTACGCGCTGTTCGGGGTGCCCAGCAACCTGGCCCTGGATCGGGTCGGACCACGGCGCTGGATCGCCTTCCTGATGCTGGTCTGGGGCCTGTTGTCCAGCGCCCTGATGCTGGTGGACAGCGCCTGGAGCTTCTATGTCCTGCGCTTTCTGCTGGGGGTCGCCGAGGCCGGCTTCTTCCCCGGCATCCTGGTGTTGCTCAACCGCTGGTTCCCGGCCAGCCGCCGCGGCCAGGTGACCGCATTGTTCGCCATTGCCGTGCCCATGGCCGGGGTTGTCGGCGGGCCCTTGTCGGGATGGATTCTGGAAGGTTTCCACGATTTCGGCGGCCTGCGCGGCTGGCAGTGGATGTTCCTGATCGAAGGCCTGCCGGTGGTCCTGCTGGGGCTGGTGGTGCTCAAGGCCCTGCCGGAAAGCATCGAGCAGGTGGACTGGCTGACCCCGGCGCAGAAAACCCAGCTGTTGCAGGCGTTGCGCCAGGAAGAACAGCACAAGTCCATCACCCGTCTCAGCGGCATCCTCAAGGACCGTCACGTCTGGTTGCTGGTGTGCATCTATTTCGCGGTGATGCTGGCGGTCAACACCATCGCCTTCTGGATGCCGACCCTGATCCATCACGCCGGTATCGCCCGGGACAGCAATGTCGGGATGCTCAGCGCCCTGCCCTACCTGGCCGGCTGCCTGTTCATGCTCGGCGTCGGCCGCTCCTCGGACCGCAGGCGTGAACGCCGCTGGCACCTGGGGGTGCCGCTGCTGATGTCCAGCCTCGGCCTGATCCTCACCGGGTTGGCCCCGGAAAACCCCTGGCTGGTGATGTTCGGCCTGCTGGTGGCGGGCATGGGCGCCAGCGCCGCGCTGCCGATGTTCTGGCAACTGCCACCAGCGTTTCTCGCCAGTAGCACCCAGGCCGCCGGCATTGCCATGATCAGTTCCTTCGGCAGCGTCGCGGCGTTCCTTGCACCGTATTTGATCGGCGTGGTGCGCGACGCCACCCAAAGCGCCAGCCTCGCCCTCTACGCCCTCGCCCTGCTGATCGCCGGCGGTGCCTGGCTGGTGCTGCGAGTGCCGGCCCATATCGTCAACCCTCGGGAGAAATAAACATGCTCAGCCCCTCGGATATCCAACAGGCCGCCGCACGGCTCAACGCCGCCGAACAGAGCCGCGAACAGATCGGCCAACTGTCCCTGCAATACCCGAACATCACGATCGAAGACGCCTATGCCATCCAGCGCAGTTGGGTGGAACAGAAGATCCGCGACGGCCGCAAGCTGGTGGGCCACAAGATCGGCCTGACGTCCCGGGCGATGCAGGTGTCGTCGAACATCACCGAACCGGACTTCGGCGCCCTGCTGGACGACATGCTGTTCGATGAAGGCAGTGATATTCCGTTCCAGCGCTTCATCGTGCCGCGGGTCGAGGTGGAGCTGGCGTTCATCCTCGGTAAACCCTTGAAAGGCCCCAACTGCACCCTGTTCGATGTGCTGGACGCCACCGACTGGGTGATCCCGGCGCTGGAGATCATTGACGCGCGGATCCAGCAGGTGGACCCGCAGAGCCAGGTCACGCGCAAGGTCTTCGACACTATTTCCGACAACGCCGCCAACGCCGGCGTGGTCATGGGCGGCCGCGCCGTGCGCCCGGGCGACGTGGACCTGCGCAAAGTACCGGCAGTGCTCTACCGTAACGGGGTGATCGAAGAGTCGGGGGTTTCCGCCGCGGTGCTCAACCACCCGGCCAAGGGTGTCGCCTGGCTGGCCAACAAGCTGGCGGCCTACGACGTCGGCCTGGAGGCCGGACAGATCATTCTCGCAGGCTCCTTTACCCGCCCGGTGGCGGCCCGTCCGGGAGATGTCTTCCACGTGGATTACGACCAATTGGGCAGCATCGCCTGCCGTTTTGTCTGAGGAAACCGTCATGGACATGCCGTTAAACCTGTTCAAGCAACGCCTGCAACAGGGCGACCCACAGATCGGCCTGTGGCTCGGCCTGGCGGACGCCTACTGCGCCGAGCTGGCGGCCAACGCCGGTTTCGACTGGCTGCTGCTGGACGGCGAACACGCCCCCAATGACCTGCGCAGCCTGCTGGCCCAGTTGCAGGCCATCGCCCCGTATGCCGCCCAGGGCATTATCCGGCCGCCGATTGGCGACACCGCATTGATCAAGCAACTGCTGGATATCGGCGCCCAGACGCTGCTGATTCCCATGGTCGAAAGCGCCGAACAGGCACGCCAGCTGGTGCGGGCCATGCGCTATCCGCCGCTGGGTATTCGCGGGGTGGGCAGCGCTCTGGCCCGGGCATCACGCTGGAACAGCATTGGCGACTACCTGGATCAGGCGGATCAGCAGATGTGCCTGCTGGTGCAGATCGAGAACCTGGAGGGGCTGTGCAACCTCGACGAGACTCTCACGGTGGACGGTGTCGACGGTGTGTTCATCGGCCCCGCGGACCTGTCGGCGGCCATGGGCCACCGCGGCAACCCCGGGCATCCGCAGGTGATCGCCGCCATCGAGGACGCCATCGTACGGATTCGCCAGGCCGGCAAGGCGGCGGGCATTCTCAGCGCCGATCAGCGCCTGGCGCGGCGCTGCATCGAACTGGGGGCGAATTTCGTCGCAGTGGGTGTGGACACCACGGTGCTGATGAAGGGCCTGCAGAGCCTGGCCGGGCAGTACAAGGGCCTGGATACCCCCACCAGCGAGGGCGGGGTTTACTGACCGGCGGGTTGCCGGCGAAGGCGGTCTTATGGGCATCGCAAGGCTTGAGGGCCTCTTCGCTGGCAAGCCAGCTCCTACAGGGCGCTTATGCGGGGCAGCTGGCCAGGCGCCAGACCCGGGCGATGTCCGCCGCTCGTTCACGCAGCAGGCGCGGCGCTTCGCGGCAAGCCTGCTCCAGGGTCATGGGCCCGGAGGTCAGGGCGAACGCCGCATCCACGCCATGCTGGTACATCTGCTGGTAACCCTCGCCGAGGGTGCCAGCAATGACAATCACCGGCACCCCCTGTTCACGGGCAATCCGCGCCACGCCGAAAGGGGTCTTGCCGCGCAGGGTCTGGGCATCGAAACGCCCCTCGCCGGTTATCAGCAGGTCGGCGCCACGCACTGCCTGTTCCAGGCCCACCAGTTCCGCCACCACTTCCACGCCGGGACGAAATTGCGCGCCGAGAAATGCCTTGGCTGCAAACCCCAGCCCTCCGGCAGCACCGCTGCCGGGCTCATTGCGTACATCCCTGGGCAGCACCTGGGCGCACAGGTCGGCAAAGTGCCCCAGGGCCTGATCCAGTTGTTGCACGTGCTGGGGCGAGGCGCCCTTTTGCGGGCCGAATATGGCTGAGGCGCCGTGATCGCCACACAGGGGATTGTTGACGTCGGCGGCGATCTCAAAACGCACCTGGGCCAGGCGCGGGTCAAGGCTATCCAGCTCAATGCCGGCCAGATTGGCCAGGGCCAGGCCGCCGCGTGGCAATGCTTGGCCCTTGGGGTCCAGCAACTTCAGGCCCAGGGCTTGCAGGGCACCAGCGCCGCCATCGTTGGTAGCACTGCCGCCAATAGCCAGGATGATCCGCTGGGCACCGGCGTCCAGCGCCGCCTGAATCAGCTCCCCGGTGCCAAAGGTACTGCTGTTGCAAGCATCGCGCTGGCCCAGCGGCAGCAACTGCAGGCCGCTGGCCTCGGCCATCTCGATGATCGCCGTATGGCTCTGGGGCAACCAGCCCCAGTGGGCCTCGACCGCGGCCCCCAGCGGCCCCTGGACCCGAGTGCTGCGCAGTTGCCCTTCACAGGCGGCGAGAATCGACGCCACCGTCCCTTCCCCGCCGTCGGCCATCGGGCATTGCTGCACCTGGGCATCGGGCCAGACATCGGCCAGCCCCAGGGCAATCGCCTGGGCAACGTCTGCGGCACTCAGGCTGTCCTTGAAGGAGTCGGGGGCGATGATGATCTTCATGGGCTATCTCCGGTTCTTATGTCGCCATGCTGCCATCTGCCGAGCGCGCTGACGCCTGTCCGCTGCACAAGAGTGAAGGCGCTTTATTGTTCATTGTTACAACGGCGCCTGCCGGTTGAAGACACGAGCCCAGCAGTCGCTGCCGGAGGGTGCGGCCAGTGCCGGCGGCAAGCCCGATCAAGACGCGGGGGCGCTGTGGCGTTCGGCGCCGGGAGGCAGCAGCTGTACGCCCAGATAGAGCGCCAGCATGCCGTCCAGGCGCAGGGGGTCGACGCCGCTGAGTTCGGCGATGCGCTCCATGCGGTAGCGCAGGCTGTTGCGATGGATGCCCAAGGCGTCGGCGCAGGCCTGGCTCTGGCCGTCGTGCTCGCACCAGCTGCGCAAGGTCGCCAGCAGTTGGCCGTTGCTGTCCTTGGCCAGGACTTTGCGCAGGGGGCTCAGCAACTCGTCCAGGGCATCGTCGTTGCGGTGACGCCAGAGCATCACCGGCAGGCGATAGCGATTGAGGGTCAGCAGGCGCGAGTCCGGCAGGATGTCGCGACCGTAAGCCAGCAGGTCGCCGACTCGACGGTAGCAACGGCGCAGCCCGGGCAAACCATCGGCCTGCCCGCCCACGGCCACGCGCAGGATGTTCCAGCCCTGGCCGTCGAGTTTTTCCAACAAGCGCGGGTTGTCCAGGCTCAGGCTTGCCGGGCGACACCAGAGCAGCGAAGTCTTGGACGAACTGACACACCAGCTGTCTGGATACCGCGACAGCAGCCAGGCGCTGAGGGCATCGACGCCCTGCCCCGAGGTCGGTTCCACGGCCAGTTCGAACAGATAGGGGGTGCGCGACAGGTGCGGCTTGAGGCCCATCTGCTGGGCTTCATCCACCAGCCGCGGCGAGTCGCCGCTGTCGCTCAGCAACAGCGCCAGCAGGTCATCGCAGCGCTGGCGCCGCCATTGCTGCTCAGCCTGTTGATGACGCTGGCCAACGAGCATTTCCGCGGTCATGCGCACCAGTTCGGCATAGGTGCGCAGCAAGGCCGGATCACCGGTGATGCCCAGCACGCCGATCAAGCGCTGGTCATGCAGCAGTGGCAGGTTGATCCCCGGCTGCACGCCCTTGAGCTGGCGCGCAGTGGGTTCATCGATCTCCACCACCCGGCCGTTGGCCAGGACCAGTTGTGCGCCTTCGTGCCGGGTGTTGATCCGCTCCGGCTCACCGCTGCCAAGGATCAGGCCCTGGCTGTCCATGACGTTAACGTTGTAGGGCAGGATCGCCATCGTACGGTCGACGATGTCCTGCGCCAGGTCATGCTCCAGCTCAAACATAGGGGGATGATCCTTTGGCGTTGTTCAGTGGCACAGGGCCCGCCGCCAATCGCTGTGCGCAGGCACAAAGACAGCGGCGCCTCGGTGACCGAGACTCTCAGGGCGGTCAACGTTACCCTTGCACCGCGAAAAATCATAATAAAGAGAGACACACCATGTCACAGAGCGCCGCTGCCCCACTGGCCCAGGCTGACGACAAGAACGCCGTCTACAAGCGCATCACCCTGCGCCTGATCCCCTTCATCTTTGTCTGCTACCTGTTCAACTACCTCGACCGGGTCAACGTCGGCTTTGCCAAGTTGCAGATGCTCGATGCCCTGAAGTTCAGTGAAACGATCTACGGCCTGGGTGCCGGGATCTTCTTTATCGGCTACGTGCTGTGCGGCGTGCCAAGCAACCTGGCACTGAACAAGTTCGGCCCACGACGCTGGATCGCGCTGATGATGATCACCTGGGGCACGTTGTCCACCTGCCTGCTGTTCGTCACCACGCCGACTCAGTTCTACACCCTGCGCCTGTTCACCGGCGCCGCCGAAGCCGGCTTTTTTCCCGGTGTGGTGCTGTACCTCTCGCAGTGGTTCCCGACCTTCCGCCGTGGCCGGATCATGGCCTTGTTCATGTCGGCGATCCCGGTGTCGGGCCTATTGGGCAGCCCGTTCTCTGGCTGGATCCTCAACCATTTCGCCGCGGGGCAAGGCGGTCTGGCCGGCTGGCAGTGGATGTTCCTGCTGCAAGGCATTCCTACCGTGATCCTCGGCGCATTGGCGTTCTTCTTGCTCAGCGACAGCTTTGCCCATGCCAAGTGGCTGACTCCCGGTGAGCGTGCAGTGCTGGAGGCCGACCAGGCCACGGACGCGGCCAACCAGCCGAAAACTGCCAGCGATTCCCTGGCGGCGGTGTTCAAGAACCCAGCGATCTGGGCGTTCGGCCTGGTGTACTTTTGCATCCAGAGCGGGGTCTACGCGATCAACTTCTGGCTGCCGTCGATCATCAAGAACCTGGGCTTCAGCGACAACCTGGTCATCGGCTGGCTGAGCGCGATTCCCTACTTGCTGGCCGCGGTGTTCATGCTGCTGGTGGGGCGCTCGGCGGACCTGCGCAAAGAGCGGCGCTGGCACCTGGTGGTCCCCATGCTGATGGGCGCCGTGGGCCTGCTGATCGCAGTGAACTTCGCTGCCCACCCGGCCATTGCCATCCTCGGCCTGACCATCGCCACCATGGGCGCCCTCACCGGCCTGCCGATGTTCTGGCCGGTGCCTACTGCCCTGCTCAGCGCTGGCGCGGCGGCCGGCGGCCTGGCACTGATCAACTCCATGGGCCAGATGGCCGGGTTCCTCAGCCCCTACATCGTCGGCTGGGTCAAGGACAACACCGGCTCCACCGACGCCGCGCTGTACCTGCTGGCCGCGGTGATTGTCGCGGGCAGCTTGCTGGCCCTGCGCATGACCCGCACCCTGAATCGCTGAGTCCGGCAATAACCAAGCCCGTTCGAGTTGCTGCGCGAACGGGCTTTTTCATGGCCGCGTGCCAGTGACCGGGTTTGCCAGCGCAAGGCTGTCGAACCCAGGCCCGTGACAGGCATTGCTCAACCGGGGCGTTCTGGTATTTGATGGTCGACTCCGAGCGCCGGAAACGGCCCCGCACCTCTCTAGCACAAGGATTTCGCCATGAGCTATCGCATCCTCGGCCACTCCGGCCTCAAGGTTTCCAGCCTGACCCTGGGCACCATGATGTTCGGCGAGCAGACCAGCACCGAAGACTCGCTGCGCATCATCGACAAGGCCTGGGACCAGGGGATCAACTTCATCGACACCGCCGATGTCTACACCCAGGGCCGCTCCGAGGAGATCGTCGGCGAGGCCATCGCCCGCCACCGGCAGGAGTGGGTACTGGCCTCCAAGGTCGGCTTTGGTCCCCTGGATGGCTTGCCCAATCGCAGCGGCTTGAGCCGCAAACACATTTTCAACGGCATCGACGCCAGTCTGACCCGGCTTGGCACCGATTACCTGGACATCTACTACCTGCACCGCGAAGACCAGGACACCCCACTGCAGGTGAGCATCTCGGCCATCGGCGACCTGTTGCGCCAGGGCAAGATCCGTTATTGGGGGTTGTCCAACTATCGCGGCTGGCGGATTGCCGAGGCGGTGCGCATTGCCGATCAACTGGGGGTCGACCGCCCGGTAATCAGCCAGCCGCTGTACAACATCGTCAACCGCCAGGCCGAGGGCGAGCAGATCACCGCCGCCAATGCCTATGGCCTGGGCGTGGTGCCCTATAGCCCCCTGGCCCGTGGTGTGCTCAGTGGCAAGTACGCCGCGGATGTGGTCCCGGACAGCAACAGCCGCGCCGGGCGCCAGGACAAGCGCATCCTGGAGACCGAATGGCGGGTCGAATCCTTGCGCATCGCCCAGCAGATCCAGGCCTACACCCAGAGTCGCGGGGTCGGCATCGTCGAGTTCGCCATCGCCTGGGTGCTGAACAACCAGGCGGTGAGCTCGGCCATCGTCGGGCCCCGTACCGAAGCCCAGTGGGACGCCTATACCCGGGCCCTGGAGGTGCAAATCAGCCCCGAGGACGAGGCCTTCATCGACTCCCTGGTAACCCCGGGGCACGCCTCGACCCCGGGTTTCAATGATGTCAGCCACTTCGTCTCGGGGCGTTTTCCGCGCATCGGTTGAAGGCCGCCGGTGGTGGCGCAAAGGCGCTCACCACCGGCCTCTGCGCCGGCAGGACTGCCCCTACGGCCGGCTTAAACGAGAAAATATCCCGCCGGGGGGTCGCAATCAGAGCAAAAAGCTCGCGGCAAACCCTCTATATTGCCCCTCGCTTCTCTCCCCCCCTATTTCTATGCATCCCGAGCGTTCGGGTTTTACGAGGACAGTGTGTCTAAAGGTATTGCGTTATCGGTTCTGGCGTCGGTGCTGTTTGCCGTCATGTATTTCTACACTTCGCTGCTGGCGCCCCTGACCGGGGTGGAGATCTTCGGTTGGAGGATGTTGCTGACCCTGCCCTGCATGACCCTGTTCATGCTGTTCAGCGGAGAGTGGTATCGGGTCGGCGAAGTGCTGCGGCGGGTGCGCGTCAAACCGGTACTGTGCCTGGCGCTGCTGCTGTCCTCGGCCCTGGTGGGGGTGCAGCTCTGGCTGTTCATGTGGGCACCGCTGAACGGCCACAGCCTGGATGTGTCCCTGGGTTACTTCCTGCTGCCGCTGACCATGGTCCTGACCGGGCGCGTGGTGTATGGCGAGCGCCTGTCACGCTTGCAGAAAGTCGCTGCGGTGCTGGCCTGCCTCGGGGTGCTCAACGAGTTGTATCAAGTCGGCAGCTTTTCCTGGGCGACCCTGGTGGTGGCCGTGGGTTACCCGTTGTATTTCATCCTGCGCCGGCGCCTGAAGGCCGACCACCTGGGTGGCCTGTGGCTGGACATGGCCCTGCTGATACCCGTGGCGCTGTGGTTTGTGCAAGGCGGTGAACAAGGGTTTGGCGTGGTGGCGGCCCATCCCGGGTTGTACCTGCTGATTCCCCTGCTGGGGGTGATCAGTGCCTCGGCGCTGGTGTGCTACATCATTGCCAGCCGCTCGCTGGCCTTCAGCCTGTTCGGCCTGCTCAGTTATGTCGAGCCGGTACTGCTGTTGCTGGTGGCGCTGTTGCTGGGGGAAAGCATCAAGCCCGGGGAATGGCTGACCTATGTACCGATCTGGCTGGCGGTGCTGGTGCTGGTGCTTGAAGGCGTGCGCCATCTGCTGCGCCAGCAGCGCCGGCGCTGAAAATACCTGGGCGTGCTTCCAGCGGTGAAGCACGTTTTACCAACCTGTGGCCTAGATCACCGGCCACCGACTGCACCACCGCAAGAGCTCAGGGCTTGATCTGTTTCAGTTCGTTGAGCAATGCGAGCAAGGCTTGCATCTTCTCTTCGCCAAACTGCTGCTGGATCTTCTGGTAGTTGATTTCCATATCACCGCTCATGGACTCGAAACAGGCCTGGCCCTTTTCGGTCAGGGTAATGAACAGGCGGCGCTGGTCCTCCGGGGACTTGCGCCGGCTGACGTACTCGTCTCGCTCAAGCCGGGTCAACACGCCCGTCATGCTCGGCGGCAGGATGCAGGCCATCTTCGCCAGTTGATGGCTCTCCAGTTCGCCGTTCTGGCGCAGGATGCGAATGACCCGCCATTGCTGTTCGGTCAGGTCGTGCTGGTTCAGCGATGGACGAAAAAAGGCCATGGCGGCCTCACGGGCCTGCAGCAAGGTCAAGGTCAGGGAAGGTCTGGGGGTTTTCATCGAGGCGTCGGTCAAGGGCTGGAAAATAAAGGCGAGAACATTAACACATTCACTATCGCCAACCGACAGGCAAAATAAAGCCCGATCAGGTTGCGCCTGATCGGGCCATGCGCTCAAGCGTGCCGGGGGTTACTCGGTGGCGAGTACACCACGACGCACCTGGTCGCGTTCGATCGATTCGAACAGTGCCTTGAAGTTGCCTTCACCGAAACCATCGTCGCCTTTACGCTGGATGAATTCGAAGAACACCGGCCCCATCAGGGTTTCCGAGAAGATCTGCAGCAGCAGGCGCTTGTCGCCGGCTTCCGACGAGCCATCCAGCAGGATGCCCCGGGACCGCAGTTCGTCGACCGGTTCGCCGTGGTTCGGCAGGCGGCCTTCGAGCATTTCGTAGTAGGTCTCGGGCGGCGCGGTCATGAAGCGCATGCCGATCTTCTTCAAGCGATCCCAGGTCTGGACCAGGTCGTCGGTGAGGAACGCCACGTGCTGGATGCCCTCGCCGTTGAACTGCATCAGGAACTCTTCGATCTGCCCGGCGCCCTTGGACGATTCCTCGTTCAGCGGGATGCGGATCATGCCGTCCGGAGCGGTCATGGCCTTGGAGGTCAGGCCGGTGTACTCGCCCTTGATGTCGAAGTAACGGATCTCGCGGAAGTTGAACAGTTTCTCGTAGAAGCCGGCCCAGTAGGCCATGCGCCCGCGATACACGTTGTGGGTCAGGTGGTCGATGATCTTCAGGCCGGCACCCGGAGGGTTGCGGTCCACGCCTTCGAGGTAGACGAAGTCGATGTCATAGATCGAGCTGCCTTCGCCGTAACGGTCGATCAGGTACAGCGGCGCGCCGCCGATGCCCTTGATCGCCGGCAGGTTCAGTTCCATCGGCCCGGTGGCGATATGAATCGGCTGGGCGCCCAGTTCCAGTGCGCGGGCGTAGGCTTGCTGGGCGTTCTTGACCCGGAACGCCATGCCGCATACGGACGGGCCGTGCTCGGCCGCAAAGTACGACGCAACGCTGTGAGGCTCGTTGTTGAGGATCAGGTTGATCTCGCCCTGACGATACAAGTGCACGTCTTTTGAACGATGGGTCGCGACTTTGGTGAAACCCATGATCTCGAAGATCGGTTCGAGGGTATTGGGGGTAGGCGATGCGAATTCGATGAATTCAAAGCCCATCAGGCCCATTGGGTTTTCGAAGATATCTGCCATGGTTGGCGCCTCATCATATTTTTAGAATTAACGGATCGTTAGTTGCTATCAATGCTGAGGAAAGAAGGGGGTGCGCAGGAAATGCCCCGCACGCTGCGGGCGAGGAAATCACCGTAGATCAGTTGAAACCCGAGAATCTTCATTTCGACCCTGTCTTGCTTACAGGCTGGGGGACGAGGCTTCTGCTGCCAGAAGACTTTATTATTGTATGCGTAACCGGATTCTACACAGCGTAAAAGCCTTTGTCCGCATTCTCTATAAAATCGCCTTTTTGCCGCCGCCCGCAAGCGGTTTGTTGCTCTGGTAGATGCCCCACAGGATCAACACCCCGCCCAGGCCCACCACCAGGCTCAACGGCTCCCCCAGCAACAGTGCGCCAAGGATCACCGCCGTCAGCGGATTAAGGGCGATGAACACTCCGGAACGGGTGGCGCCGATTCGCCGCAGACCGTCGTAGTACCAGATATAGGCCAGCGCCGAGCCCATCAGGCCCAGGTACAACAGGCTCAGGCATTGGCCCAGGTTCAACCGGGCCAGCGCTTGCAGGTCGAACTCCCCCCGCGCCAGGGTCGCCGCGCACAGCATCAGGGTGCCCAGGAGGATCGAGTAAGTCACGGTCTGCAAGGGGCCGAGGCTCTGATTGAGGCTTCTGGAAAACAGCGAATACACGCCCCAGCCCAGGACACAGCCGAGAATCAGCAGGTCACCGCGCCAGCCACCCGCCTGGTGGATCAGCGCCGCGGGATCACGACTGCAGATCACCAACGCAGAACCGCTCAGGCACAGCACGATGCCCAGCAGTTGGCGCCGGCTCAGGGGTTCCTTGAACAGCGCCCAGGACGCCACGGCGATCACCACCGGATTCAACGCCACGATCAGTGACGCCCGTGAGGCGTTGATCTGTTGCAGGCCGAGGAAGAAACACAGGTTGTAGAAGAAGATCCCGAAGAACCCCAGCAGCGCCAGTTGGCCGAACTGCTTGAGGCTCGGACGAACCAGGGGAATCCGCGCCAGTGCCATGCAGCCGAGCAAGGCCAAGCTGGCGAGGAGAAAGCGCAGGCTGGCGGCCAATAGCGGTGAGAGTTCGCCGGCAAGGTAGCGTCCGGCAACGAAGGTGCCGCCCCAGATCATGCTGACTGCCGCCAGTTTGCCGTAGACCGCCAGGTCACTGTGCCGGGCCACCAAGGGGCCACCGATATTGATTTCACTCATGGTCATCACGCTCTGAGGCATTGGGTTTGTGCTGTGACGCTATTCTTTGTCTAATGCAAGCTCATCGTAAAATGAGCTTTTACTCATGACCCTGACCCAATTGGAGATTTTTTCCCGAGTCGCCGAACTCCAGGGTTTCACCAGTGCGGCAACGCGCCTGGGGATCACTCAGTCAGCCGTGTCCCACGCCATCAAGTCCTTGGAGCAGGAGTTGGGGGTCGAGCTGTTTTTGCGCCATCAGGCTCCGATCGAACTCACGGATATCGGCCGGCAGCTGTTGTTGCGAGCCCGCGCCATGCTCGGCCTGGCGGCGACCCTGGAACAGGAAGCTGCGGATGCCCGGGGCATGAAGCGCGGCACCTTGCGCATCGGCTCGTTCGGGCCCACCGCCTCCATGCGCCTATTGCCGCGAATCCTTGAGCAGTACCGTGGAGAGTTCCCCGGGATCGAGGTGCACATTGATGAGGGGCCGGATCGCCAGGTCCTGCAATGGCTTGAGGAACGGCGTATCGATCTGGGCTTCGTGGTGCTGCCCGAAGAGCGCTTCGATACCTTCGCGTTACTGCAAGACCAGTTGCTGGCGTTGATTCCCGCCAACCATGCCCTGGCCCGAGAGAAACGCTTGAGTCTTGAGCAACTGTGCCAAGACCCTTTCGTGCTCACCGAGGCCGGCTCGTCGGAGCTGGTCTCAAAGCTGTTCATCGGGGCTGGCTTGAGTCCCAACATTCGCTACCGCTGCTCACAACTGCTCAGCACCCTGGAAACCGTGGCCCGGGGCGACGCCCTGAGCATCGTTGCCGAGCTGTCGTTACCCAAGGTCATGGACCCTCGTTATGTGAGCAAGGCGTTGTCGCCGGCGGTGCAGCGCCAGATAGGCATTGCCGTGCTGGACCAGCGCCAGTCATCGCCGGCGACCCTGGCCTTTATCCAGCACGCGCAACGTCTGTATCGTCTCGCAAAGCCGACTATCCTGCGTTGATCGAGACAACGTCAGGAGGCGGCCGCAGCCGCGGCGGCGACCAAACGTTGTCACGCCCCTCCCCCGTCACAGGTTCGTTCCATGCCCCTGACCGCCAAAGGTCCACTGAAGCGCTCTACCCGCACATTCTGGACACTCCTGGCGATACTGCTCCCCATCGGGCTGGGCAGCGTCATCCTCTACACCCAGGCAGAACGGGCGCTGACGCGCAGTAGCCTGGAAACCGCCGAGGAGGCGATTCGCCAGTTCGACCTGATGCTGGACAACACCGACATCGCCGCCAGGGCGCTGCTGCCCCAGGTGGGCCAGGACTGCGATGAGGTGCGACAACTGGCCCTACGCGATCAGGTTACCCGCCGGCCATTCGTGCGCTCGACCAATCTGGTGTGGCGTGACAGCAACTATTGCAGTTCATTGTTAGGTCGCTCCGCGTTCCCGCTCAATCCCGAGGACTATGTTGACGGCCGCCTCTGGCTGATGAACGGCAACCCGGTCACCCCAGACACTGCCTTGCTGGTCTACCGCTGGAGTGAAGGCGAGCGCGCAGCCCTGGCGACCATCGACGGCTATCACTTGACCAACGCCTTGCGCCTGATCAGCCGCTTCGCTCATTTGCAACTGCAGGTGGGCGAGCATTGGCTGTCCCGTGACGGCAAGGTCCGCGATGGCGCGCCCCCCCTGGCAGCGCTGGCCAGCCAGCACCTGAGTTCATCGCGCTATCCCTACAGCGTCAGTGCCGGGTTTCCCGATGGTGACGTCTGGAAATACATGAAAAGCCAGTACCCGGCACTGTTCAGCCTGCTGGTATTTCTAGGCGCCGGCGCTGGCGTTCTCGCCCACTGGCTGCAGAAACGCTCCGCCTCACCCAGCCATGAACTGCGCCGGGCGCTGGAAGCCCGGGAGTTCATTCCATATTTTCAGCCGGTGGTGCGCGGCGATACCCTGCAATGGGCTGGCATTGAAGTGCTGATGCGCTGGCAACACCCGAAAGAGGGCCTGGTACGTCCGGACCTGTTCATCCCATTCGCCGAACACTCGGGGCTGATCGTGCCAATGACCCGGTCACTGATGCAGCAAACCATGCAAGCGCTGGCCCCTCACGCCAAGGACTTCATCGACGGCTTCCATATCGGCATCAATATCACCGCCAGCCACTGCCATGACCTGCAGTTGCTGGAGGATTGCCAAGAGTTTCTCGCAGCCTTCCCGCCCGGCAAGGTGATCCTGGTGCTGGAGCTGACCGAGCGCGAACTGATCGAACCCACGGCAATCACCCAGCAGCTGTTTGCCGCCCTGCACGAGATGGGGGTGATGGTCGCCCTGGATGACTTTGGCACCGGGCACTCCAGCCTGGGTTACCTGCGCAAGTTCAATGTCGACTACTTGAAGATCGATCAGAGCTTCGTTGCCATGATCGGTGCCGACGCACTGTCCCTGCATATACTCGACAGCATTATCGAACTCTCGGCCAAACTCGATCTGGGCATAGTCGCCGAAGGTATTGAAACTCCCGAACAGCGGGATTACCTGGCGGCCCAAGGTGTTGACTTCCTCCAGGGTTATTTATTTGGACGGCCTATGCCCAGCGTGGAATTTGTTGCGGCGCTAGCGCGCCATTAAATAGCCATACCAGAACAAAAAGTGCTCGAGACACAACTCGAGACATGCATCCATGTGCATCAAATGGCAAATACTGGCTCAAACAAGAACAACCTGATTTACTCTTGGCGCATTAACTACTACAATTTTTCATGCCTGTACAAGATTCACAGGTAGGCCACTTAATCGAACCTTAACCGGCTCATGGCTTATAGCTTTGTTTGTGGTTTGCATCAGCCAAAATAGACTATTGGAGTGAAGATATTGTCCAGACTTGCTGAATTTCGTGCTGCAGAGAAAGCACTTCAAGAACAGCTCGCACAGCTTGAATCCCTGAAGAACGACGCCGGACTCAAGAAAGAAATCGAGTTCGAAGAAAAACTTCAGGCCCTGATGAAGTCCTATGACAAAAGCCTGCGTGACATCATTGCAATCCTTGATCCAAACCTGGGTAAAACCGGCCTGCCACAGGCCAACGCACCTAAACAGCGCCGCGCGCGCGTGGTCAAGGTCTATCAGAACCCGCACACCGGTGAACTGATTGAAACCAAAGGCGGCAATCACCGCGGCCTGAAAGCCTGGAAAGAACAGTACGGCGCCGCCACTGTGGATTCCTGGCTGCGCGCTTGAACAAAGCCGCAACCTGAAAAAGGCCCTGCATATGCAGGGCCTTTTACATTGATAAGAATATTCTTATTACGACTTGAATCTAAGGCAAGATTCGGCGCAAATCGCATGCTTCCTCTACCGTAGCGCTGTTGAAACAACGCCTCATGCCCCGACTTCAATAACCTCAGCTCTCTCGGCTAACTTCGAACCTAATGCCTTTTCGATAACGAACCGCAAATACGCGGAAAGCAAACCCACCACGTCAGAATTTTCCTCAAAGTTTAAGGCTATTTCGTACAGCGAGTACTTGATCCTTGCTGTCCGCATAAGCGGCCGCCTGACCTGCGTATGAAAGTACATAAGCCTTATCCCCATCCAGAGCTGCTACCAATGTTTGCGACAGCACATGTCGCCCATTCTGGGTAATGGTGCAAGTGGTCTCCAGAGCTTCGAGACGACTCAGTTGTGCAGCATGAATCTTGTTACAAACACTCTGATAGCCACCTTGGGCAAAGTCTTTCTGCACTGACTTGCGCATCTCCAGCAACACTCCCTGAAGATTGACCACATGCCCGCTATCGACCTGGGTCATGGTCAATTCCATGACCATCTGCGGATTACCCGCAGCGTCATTCTTTACCGCGCGCTGCCGGGAAACCTTGGCGGCCTGATCTGCCTCCTGGGGCGGCACCGGCTCCACTGTCCAGCCCTCGGGCCAGGTCACTTGCGGATCGGCCTGCACAACACCGGCCAAGGCCATCAGGATCAGGGCCGCGGCCCTGGTTTTAAACGACTTGATCATACTGCTGCACACTAAAGGAACGGGTCTTGAAGTCTGAGCCCCGCGCCAGGAATGGGCAATAGATCAGGAGCTTTGGGTTTGGCGCCATCCGGCCCACTTGCGTATCATTGGCCAATTCCAAGGATGTCCGAACCATTGCCGACCAAGGGCCCGCTCGTGCTTGCGAACGGCCCTGGCGGCACTTTTTTCTGGAGGGGCCATGAGCCTTAACGAACTCAACACTTTCCCTGGCGTGACCGCCCAACCGGACGCCGCCACTGCCCGCTTCGTGTTCAACCACACCATGTTGCGCGTCAAGGACATCACTCGCTCCCTGGATTTCTATACCCGGGTACTGGGGTTTTCCCTGGTGGAAAAACGCGACTTCGCCGAAGCCGAGTTCAGCCTGTACTTCCTGGCCCTAGTGGATAAGTCGCAGATCCCGGCAGATGCAGCAGCACGTACCGAATGGATGAAATCGATCCCCGGCATTCTCGAACTGACCCATAACCATGGCACCGAGAACGACCCGGACTTCGCCTACCACAACGGCAACAGCGACCCGCGTGGCTTCGGTCACATCTGCATCTCGGTTCCGGATATCGTTGCTGCCTGCGAACGCTTCGAAGCCTTGGGCTGCGACTTCCAGAAGCGCCTGAACGATGGTCGCATGAAGAGCCTGGCCTTCATCAAGGACCCGGATGGCTACTGGGTTGAAATCATCCAGCCGACTGCGCTGTAACAACCGGCTTGCTGTAGGGACCGTCCCTATAAGAGCGGCAACAAAAAACCCCATGAGCCAAGCTCATGGGGTTTTGTTTTTCCGCCAGGCAAATTACGCCGGGGCGGAGGTGCGGATCAAGTGATCAAAGGCGCTGAGAGAAGCCTTGGCGCCCTCGCCTACCGCAATCACGATCTGCTTGTATGGCACGGTGGTGACATCACCGGCGGCGAACACACCCGGCAACGAAGTCTCACCACGGGCATCGACAATGATCTCGCCGCGAGGCGACAGCTCGACCGAACCTTTGAGCCAGTCGGTGTTGGGCAACAGCCCGATCTGCACGAAGATGCCTTCGAGGTCGACCGTATGGAACTCACCTGAATCACGGTCCTTGTAGACCAGGCCAGTGACCTTCTGCCCATCGCCTTTCACTTCGCTGGTCAAGGCACTGGTAATCACCTTGACGTTGGGCAGGCTGTGCAACTTGCGTTGCAGTACAGCGTCGGCGCGCAGCTTGTTGTCGAACTCCAGCAAGGTCACATGGCTGACGATACCCGCCAGATCGATGGCCGCTTCGACGCCGGAGTTGCCGCCGCCAATCACTGCCACCCGCTTGCCCTTGAACAGCGGACCATCACAGTGCGGACAGAAGCACACACCCTTGGCCTTGTATTCCTGCTCACCCGGCACGCCCATCTCACGCCAGCGGGCACCGGTGGCCAGAATCACCGACCGGGCCTTGAGGCTGGCGCCGCTTTCGAAGCGGATCTCGTGCAGCCCGCCGACTTCCTTCGCCGGTATCAGCGCACTGGCGCGCTGCAGGTTCATGATATCGACGTCGTACTGCTTGACATGGGCTTCCAGCGCCGCAGCCAGTTTCGGCCCCTCGGTCTCTTGTACCGAAACGAAGTTCTCGATGGCCATGGTGTCCAGCACCTGGCCGCCGAAGCGCTCGGCAGCAACACCGGTGCGAATGCCCTTGCGCGCGGCATAGATGGCCGCCGAAGCGCCGGCAGGGCCACCGCCGACCACCAACACGTCAAAAGCCTGTTTGGCATTGAGCTTCTGCGCCTGCTTCTCTGTCGCACCGGTATCGAGCTTGGCCAGGATTTCTTCCAGGCCCATGCGCCCCTGACCGAAGTTCACGCCGTTGAGGTAGACGCTGGGCACAGCCATGACCTTGCGCTCGTCGACCTCGGCCTGGAACAACGCGCCGTCGATGGCCACGTGGCGGATATTCGGGTTGAGCACTGCCATCAGGTTCAGCGCCTGGACCACGTCCGGGCAGTTCTGGCAGGACAACGAGAAGTAGGTTTCGAAGTTGAACTCGCCCTTGAGCGAGCGGATCTGCTCGATCACTTCAGCGCTGGCCTTGGATGGATGACCGCCGACTTGCAGCAGGGCCAGCACCAAGGAGGTAAATTCGTGGCCCATGGGGATACCAGCGAAACGCAGGCTGATATCACTGCCCGGGCGATTCAACGAGAACGAAGGCTTGCGCGCATCGGTGCCGTTGTCGAGCAAGGTAATCTGTGTGGAAAGGCTGACGATATCTTTGAGTAACGCGAGCATTTCCTGGGATTTCGCACCGTCGTCGAGAGAGGCGACGATCTCGATCGGCTGGGTGACCCGTTCCAGGTATGACTTCAACTGAGCTTTAAGATTGGCGTCCAACATACGGGCGATCTCCTGTTTTGATTCGGTAGAAAAAACAACGCCCGAGCGAATCTCGCCCGGGCGTTATTTGAGGGCGGTGCAGCTGACTTAAGTGCGGATGACCGCCCTTGGATAACTCACGGACTTAGATCTTGCCGACCAGGTCCAGGGACGGAGCCAGGGTGGCCTCGCCTTCTTTCCACTTGGCTGGGCAGACTTCGCCTGGGTGAGCAGCGACGTACTGAGCGGCCTTGATCTTGCGCAGCAGCTCGGAAGCGTCACGGCCTACACCGCCATCGTTGATTTCAACGATCTTGATCTGGCCTTCAGGGTTGATCACAAACGTGCCACGGTCAGCCAGGCCAGCTTCTTCGATCAGCACGTCGAAGTTGCGGGAGATGGCCAGGGTCGGGTCGCCGATCATGGTGTACTGGATCTTGCCGATGGCTGGCGAAGTGTTGTGCCAGGCCGCGTGAGCAAAGTGGGTGTCGGTGGAAACGCTGTAGATCTCAACGCCCAGTTTCTGGAATTCGGCGTAGTTGTCGGCCAGGTCTTCCAGCTCGGTTGGGCAGACGAAGGTGAAGTCAGCCGGGTAGAAGAACACGACAGACCATTTGCCTTTCAGATCGGCGTCCGACACTTCGACGAATGCGCCGTTTTTGAATGCGGTAGCTTTGAATGGTTTAACTTGGCTGTTGATGATAGGCATCGTTGACTCTCCATCAGTGGTTGAAAATGTTGGGTGAAACTTGATGGGGAGAATCCTAGCCAATGACTCGCCGCTTGGCTCATTGGTAAAGCCGATGCCTTCGATAGAGCTTTGCTATCAGCCCACAGTATTAATAGAAGAAACCTGTATCTACTGCCGAACCGGCTTTTCGTCTATCCGCGCCATGCCCATGAATGGACTGGCTTCGACGTAACGCATTGCGGACTTAAGGTCCTTCCAGCCGACATAGCTCATCAGCGACTTCAAGTCCCAGCCGCTGCGATGGGCCCAGGTGGCAAAACCACGACGCAGCGAGTGGCTGGTGTAGTGCTCGGCGGCGATCCCGGCGCGCTCCAGGGCCTGGCGCAGCAGCGGAATCACACTGTTGGCATGCAGTCCCTGCTCACTCAAGTGCCCCCAGCGGTCGATACCGCGAAACACCGGACCACGGACCAGCGCTGCACTGTTGAGCCACTCGATATAGGCTTGCACCGGACACAGGCGCTGCAAGGCCGGGGTGTGAAAGGTCCGACCAAGGTTTTCGCGATCACTCTTGCTGCGCGGTAAATAGAGGCTAATGCCGGAACCGGCGTTGGCCTGCACGTGTTCGATCTGCAGGCGGCACAGCTCATCACTGCGAAACCCGCGCCAGAATCCCAGCAGGATCAGCGCCCGGTCACGCCGGGCCCGCAGCCAGTCGGCCTGACGACCCTCGTCGCTGGCAGTCGCGGCCTCCCCATCGAGCCAGGCAATCACCTGCTCCAGGTGCTGCAGTTGCAACGGTTCGGCCTGCTTCTCCTGAACCGGGTGCACCGCACGAATACCCTTGAACACCTGCCGCACCACCGGGGCCTTGGTCGGATCGGCAAAGCCCTGGCTGTTGTGCCACTGGGCCAGGGCCGAGAGGCGCAACTTCAAGGTGTTGATCGACAACGTCCCGGCATAGGTTGCGAGATAGCGCGCCACGCTGTCCGCCGTCGCCGGCAGGAACCCGCCCCAATGCACCTCGAAATGCTCGATTGCCGCCCGATAGCTGCGACGGGTGTTGTCGCGGGTGGCGGCTTGCAGATAACGATCCAGCTCACTCATGGAGACTCGACTCAGGCAGGTACAGGGCGGGAATGGGCGAAAGTAGCCATTGAAGGCTATGACACGGGGTAATACCAGTATATCCCAGGTTATATTCTTGCTATCGAAAGCTCGAACCCTCCTGTACAATTATCAGTAATTACATACCACGTAACACAGTACTAAATCGTCGGAGGATGCATGGCTCGTGGAGGCATAAACAAGGCAGTAGTAAAGAAGGCGCGCCAAGCCATTCTTGCCCGCGGCGAACACCCCAGCATCGATGCCGTACGCATAGAAATGGGCAATACCGGCTCGAAAACCACCATCCACCGCTACCTGAAAGAACTCGACGACGGCACCTCCCGCCGCGACGCAGGGCCGGTAGCGCTGGACGAAGAATTGGGCGAGCTGGTGGGACGACTGGCCCAACGCCTGCAGGAGCAAGCCCAGGAGCCTCTGGAACAGGCCCTCGCCCACTTCGAAGAGCAGAAGCAGGCCCTGGAACAAGTGCTGAATGAAGCTCGGCGCAACGAAGATCAGCTGCAACGGCAACTGCAGATCCAGGCCAGCGCCCTGGCGGGTGAAAGCACGGCACTGCAAAACACCCGCTCCATGCTGCAGAGCGAGCAGACCCGCAACGCCGAAATCAACCAGGCACTCAAGGACTGCCACCTGCGCCTGGAAGACAAGGAGCAGCAGATCCGCTCCCTGGAGGAAAAGCACCTGCACGCCCGGGACGCCCTGGAACATTACCGCGCCGCCAGCAAGGAACAGCGCGAACAGGAACAGCGCCGTCACGAAGGGCAATTGCAGCAGGCGCAGATGGAGTTACGTCAGGCCCAGCAGAGCGCGCTGCTGCGCCAGGATGAAATCACCCAACTGCATCGCGACAACGAACGCCTGCTCAGCGAACAGCGGGCCACCCATAAAGAGCTGAAACAAACCCAGGATGGCGCGAGCAAAAGCGCCGCCCAGCAGGCACGACTCAGCGAGCAGCTGGCTCGCCAGGACAGCGAGAACACCCTACTCCAGGAACGCTTGCGCGTAGCTTCAGAAGAAATTCAGACACTCAAGCAAAGGGCCGATCAACAGACCCGGCTGAGCAAGGAGCTGGAGTTGCGCGCCACCAAGGCCGAGACCGGCCTTGAGGCGCTGCGCCTGGCTGCCATAAGCAACGCCCAGCCAGACGCAACAGCGGACTCGTGATCAGTCCGCGACAGGGGTCCGCATGGTGACGAACTCTTCGGCGGCCGTCGGATGCACACCGATGGTTTCGTCGAAGTCGCGCTTGGTCGCCCCTGCCTTCAGGGCAATCGCCAGGCCCTGAACGATTTCCCCGGCGTCCGGGCCGACCATATGGCAGCCCAGCACCTTGTCGCTGTCGGCATCCACCACCAGCTTCATCAGGGTACGCTCCTGGCAATCGGTCAGGGTCAGCTTCATCGGCCGGAAACGGCTTTCGAAAATCTGTACCCTGTGCCCCGCCTCACGCGCCTGTTCCTCGGTAAGGCCAACAGTGCCAATGTTCGGCAAACTGAAGACCGCCGTCGGGATCATCTGGTAATCCACTGGACGATACTGCTCGGGCTTGAACAGGCGTCGAGCAACCGCCATGCCTTCAGCCAGGGCCACAGGCGTCAACTGGACGCGACCGATCACATCGCCAATCGCCAGGATCGACGGTTCGCTGCTCTGGTACTGGTCGTCCACCTCAACAAAACCACGCTTGTCGAGCTTGACCCCGGTGTTCTCCAGCCCCAGGTTGTCGAGCATCGGCCGGCGGCCGGTGGCGTAGAACACGCAATCCGCCAACAGCTTACGGCCATCCTTGAGGGTGACTTCAAGGCTGCCATCAGCCTGCTTGTCGATGCGCTCGATATCAGCATTGAATTGCAGCCCCAGGCCACGCTTGGTCAGCTCTTCCTGCAAGTGCTTGCGTACCGCACTATCAAAGCCCCTCAGAAACAGATCACCGCGATACAGCAGCTGCGTCTTCGCACCCAGACCATGGAAAATCCCGGCAAACTCCACCGCGATATAACCACCACCCACCACCAGAACACGCCCAGGCAACTCTTTGAGGAAGAACGCCTCATTGGAACTGATGGCATGCTCGCGCCCCGGAATATCCGGGATCTGCGGCCAGCCGCCAGTAGCAATCAGAATGTGCTTGGCGGTGTAACGCTGGCCATTGACCTCCACCTGATGCGGATCGATCAACCTGGCATGCCCCTCATGCAAGGTCACGCCGCTGTTGACCAGCAGATTGCGGTAGATGCCGTTGAGGCGATTGATTTCGCGATCCTTGTTGCCAATCAGGGTCGCCCAGTCAAAGTTCGCCTCACCCAGCGACCAGCCAAAACCTGAGGCCTGTTCGAAGTCCTCGGCAAAGTGGGCACCGTACACCAAGAGTTTTTTTGGCACGCAACCAACGTTGACACAGGTACCACCCAGATAGCGGCTTTCGGCAACCGCGACTTTCGCCCCGAAGCCTGCGGCGAATCGCGCGCAACGCACACCACCGGAACCGGCGCCAATTACATAAAGATCAAAATCGTAGGCCATTTCACTCTCCCAGGCAGGCTGACAAGCATAACCGCAGATGGCGATCGGGTCAGCGCAGAGGATGGACATAAGGGCGACAAATGAAAAAGCCACCCGAAGGTGGCTTTTCCCGACAAACCCGTGCAGCGACTATCAGTAAGCCTTGCCGGTCTTGTAGAAGTGCTCGAAACAGAAGTTGGTCGCTTCGATGTAGCCTTCGGCGCCACCGCAGTCGAAACGCTGGCCTTTGAACTTGTAGGCAATCACGCAACCGTCCTGCGCCTGTTTCATCAGGGCGTCGGTAATCTGGATTTCACCACCCTTGCCTGGCTCGGTCTGCTCGATCAGGCTGAAGATGTCCGGCGTCAGAATGTAACGACCAATGATCGCCAGGTTCGACGGTGCATCTTCCGGCTTTGGCTTCTCGACCATGTTACGCACACGGTAAAGGTCGTCGCCAATCAAGTCACCAGCGATCACGCCGTACTTGTTGGTTTCCTGCGGATCAACTTCCTGGATCGCAACGATGGTGCAGCGGTACTGCTTGTACAGCTTGACCATCTGGGTCAGGACGCCGTCGCCCTCCAGGTTCACACACAGGTCGTCAGCCAGGACTACTGCGAACGGTTCGTCACCGATCAGCGGACGACCGGTCAGGATCGCGTGACCCAGGCCTTTCATCTCGGTCTGACGGGTGTAGGAGAACGAGCACTCATCCAACAGCTTGCGGATACCGACCAGGTATTTTTCCTTGTCGGTGCCCTTGATCTGGTTTTCCAGCTCGTAACTGATGTCGAAGTGGTCTTCGAGGGCGCGTTTGCCACGCCCGGTCACGATGGAGATTTCAGTCAATCCAGCATCCAGCGCTTCTTCAACGCCGTACTGGATCAGTGGCTTGTTCACCACCGGCAGCATTTCTTTAGGCATGGCTTTAGTCGCTGGCAGGAAGCGAGTACCGTAACCGGCTGCTGGGAACAAGCATTTCTTGATCATATGAGTCCTTAAAAAGGCTGTGCGTACAAGTTTCGGCGCAGTCTAATCAGGCGGCGTGCACCTTACAATGCCCCCCGCTAGCTAACCGCTGCCATCATAGAGAAATAAAGCTCAAGATAGTTCCGCAGCATCCACCAGATAGCCTGCGGCGTAAACCTTCAAAACGCCGCAGCCCCCTTAAACCAGCGCCTGTACGCTCGCGCCAATGGCTCAAGGGCGCGCCTCGAAGAGGCTTGCAAAGTAGCCTTTCAAGTAGTTTTTCAGGCTATATCCCTGTTGCCACTGATGGCACTCCCCAGGGCACAAGGTGCGGCCAGAATGCCACCGACAAAGTGCCGCGCCACCGGGGTCACGGCACTTTTCAGCAGTCACCGCTGACTAAGGTGATGCACTGTACCGAAATGGCCAATGGCTATAGCATCGCCAACTAGATGACAGACCCCAATGCTTCCTCCTCCAAGATGATGAAATCCCCCATGAACAGACTTCTCACCGTCACTGCGGTGCTGGCCCTGAGCGGATGCGCTACCGCGTCCAATACCTACCTGGCCAACGGCGAGCCAGGCCTGAGCATCGACTGCTCCGGAGAAGCCGGCTCCTGGGCCAGTTGCTACGAAAAAGCCGAGGCATCCTGCGCCGGTACCGGCTATCGGATCGTCAGCACCCAAGGCACGCCCTCCCCCAAGGAGAGCGACAAAACCCTGGGAGTCGACGTTGGCAACTATAAAAGTCGTAGCGTGGTGGTGGTCTGCAAGTAGAGGGCGAACACCCGCTACATGTGAATTTCGGCGAACTTGATCCCCAGGCCGCGAATGGTTTCGATCAGGTCGTCAAGACGGGAAAAGGATTCCACCTCGTCGCTCTCATCCACCAAGAAGTAGCTGCGCCCAGCGCTTTTCTTGAAGAACACAATCCATTCCCCCGAATTGGCCGGGTTCTGAATCACATGGGTGGCAGAGATCGAGCCCTCTGCATGCTTTTCCCTGACGTGTTCCCGCTTCATGCTTTCTCCAAAAAAGACGACGCCGCCAAAGCGCAAGCCTGGGCGGCATCGTTGACGATAGGCGACAGTTTATCGGATGCCCTGGCCTATCAGCACGCCTTCTACCGTCTGACCGTATAAATTCACCCCGTCATTGGCGTGAAACTTGACGCGGGTCTTCTCGATCGAGCCTTCCACCAGGCGCGGATCCTGAGGTCGCTCATGGCTGTTGACGAAGGCCGCCACGTCCCATGCCTGCTGATCACTCAAGCTGCCCCCTTTGCCCAACGGCATGTTGTGCTTGATAAAGGACGCGGCGGTGTTGATCCGATGCATTCCCGCCCCCCAGTTGTAGGAATCCTTGCCCCAGAGTGGCGGCATCACGTAATCCGCTCCCACCTTCTGCCCCTGGCCTTGCTCGCCATGACAAACCGCGCACTGCGCCTGATACACCGCGCCACCCTGTTTCAGGTCGTAGCCCTTGGCAGGCTGCGCCACATCGGGATAACCGCGCCCAGGCAACTCCACGCCCAGCGGCGCCTTGCTCGCCAGCCAATAGGCATACACCGACAACGCAGTAATTTCCGGGCTGTCTGCCGCCGGCGGCTTACCACCGTTCATGCTGAACTGGAAGCAGCCCTGCAGGCGCTCGGCAAAGGTATTCACCCTGTCGTTCTTCTTGCGATATGCGGGGTACATCGGGTAAGCGCCCCAGAGCGGCGCGGAGTTGGCCAAACGCCCCTGATCAAGGTGGCAGTTACTGCAGTTGAGCCCGTTGCCCACGTACTGTGGCGCTCGGCGCTTGGTGTCGACAAACAACGCATGCCCCTCACGTACCAACTTGCCATAGGCGTTGTCCGGCAACTCGCTCTCGGCCGGCGGCTTGAAGTAGTCGGCATGCGCGGGAGCATTTGGCGCCGGAATCTGCGACTGATCTTCCATGACGATGGTGGCTGCCTGCACCTGAACCGCGAGCAACGCCATCAGCGCCCCTGCAATCAATGGTTTCATGGTCGCGCCTCCGGTTGATTCAAGCTCGCGAAGTAATCCGCCACTGCGGCAACTTCTTCGGCACTCAGGGATTTGGCGATATGCCCCATCAGGTCATTGGGGTCATTGTGCCGGCTGCCCTCGCGCCAGGCGTTCAACTGCGCCACCAGGTAAGTGGCAGGCTGGCCGGCCAGCGGCGGAAAGGCCTCGCCAACACCCACGCCGCCAGGGCCGTGGCAACTGACGCACTCGGGAATCTGCCGCTCCCAGGCACCGCGCAATGCCAAACGCTCACCGACGCCGGTGGCCGCCTGGCTGCGGCTGACCGTTGCGGTTTTCGGCCCGGGCATGGCTGCCAGGGCAGTGGTCACCGCAGTGATTTCGTCTTCACTCAGGGCTTTGGCCAGAGGTTGCATGACCGGGCTGGTGCGGGCACCGCTGCGAAAGTCGTGCAACTGCTTGCTGAGGTAGGCCGCCGGCAGCCCGGCAAGACGCGGAAAACCGGCGGGCGCCAGGCCCATGCCATCCGCACCATGGCAGGCCAGGCAGGCCGTCGCACCCGGCTGGGCGCCGCCCTGGGTGAAGATTTTCTGCCCGTCCACGGCATGGGCAGTTTGCACAAACAGCAGCATCAGGCCACTCAATAGCATTCGATCCAGTGGGATCATATGAACTCCATTATTCTAGTTATATGCTTAGACCTAGTTGATATAAGCACACAAATAGTAGGTCAATTGATCCACGGCGACAACGCGAAATTGGCGCTTTTACATTGAATGAAAGCCGTTGAATGCAATGTTTCTCCAGGGCAGCAAAAAGCCTGCTGACACACCCCCCATTCAAGATCGGTACGTCAGCAGGCTCGGGGCAGTGCTATTGCTTCAGGACTCAACCAGAGATGCACGCCTCTGCGGCCTTGCGCACATCCTGAGGACGCAAAGGGTTGTTGGACATCTGCTCATGCAACTTGATGCTGCTGCCACTAGAGCGCCCTTCAATGTAGAAGACCGCCGCCGGAGCTGGTGACAGGCTCTGCGGAACAATCACTCGATAGCCATCTTTATGCGGCTCGACTTGCAATGCGCCACGGCTGTCGGCGAGCTTCCCGGTCAAGCAGGTGACGTATTCCTGAGGCTTTTTGCCAGAAATGACACTCAGCGTCGGCGGCGTCTGGTCGATGTCCGAGACAGTCGCACAGCCACTGATTGCCAAGGCCAGAATCCATACCCACCGTTTCATATGAAATCTCCAATAAAGTCCTTCCGACAGCAAAGGCGCTGTTTTTCTCCGGAGGCCCGGCTTTATCGCCGATAAAAATCCAAATAACTGTTTTAAATTGTCAAAGCCCGACACCGGGTTCGAATAATAACCCTTTGGGCCTGATAAACTCCGCCATCGCCCACGCAAACGTTTTTTGCTTTTGTAGATATAGCCCTTCTGGAGGCGCCCATGAAATTCATCCACCAGCGCGAGCACCTGAACGAAGACGATATCGTCGTCATCGAATGCTCCCAGGTCTGCAACATTCGTCTGATGAACGATGCCAACTTCCGCAGCTTCAAGAACGGCGGCCGCCATACCTATCACGGCGGGGCTTTCGACCAGTTCCCGGCGAAGATCACGGCACCGAGCACCGGTTTCTGGAATATCACCATCGACACCGTCAACCGTCGTCCCATCAGCGTGACTCGCAAGCCGAACCTGACGCACTCGATCCGCATCATCCGGCGCTCCAGCTCGAAACTGCGCTAAGCCCCAGCCTCTTCGCGACAACAGGTATCCCCGTGCCCCACACCACCAAGTACGTCATCAAATACAAACTCAACGGTGAGCGCCGCTTCGAATTCGCCCAACTCGAAACCGGCACCCAGGAAGAAGCCCTGGCCGCCCTCGAAGCGCTGCATGGCCAATCCGGCGATGTCATCAGCGAAGTCAGCGTCAGCAAGGCCCTGTAAAGCGTCCGCCACTCGGGGCAGATTCAAGCGCAAGCAACGGAGTGTTCACCAGACACCTGGCACCTAGACTGGCCAGGATTGCTTCTTGTCCAGGACACCCGTGCCATGCCCGCACTCTCGCTACATGATCGCCTGCAACAGCTGGATTGGGGAGGCATCGAGCAGGCCCTCGACCAGGACGGCTGCGCCCGTCTCGAAGGCCTGCTGAGCGTGGATGAATGCCAGTCCATGAGCCAGCT
The DNA here is from genome assembly GCF_009908205.1 of Pseudomonas sp. Fl5BN2. Lineage (NCBI taxonomy): Bacteria > Pseudomonadati > Pseudomonadota > Gammaproteobacteria > Pseudomonadales > Pseudomonadaceae > Pseudomonas > Pseudomonas sp. Fl5BN2. Next base: position 65,295 of record NZ_JAAARL010000011.1, read on the forward strand.
GTATCAGCACCCCGAGCTGTTCCGTTCGAAAGTGATCATGGCCCGCCATGGTTTCGGTCGCGGCGAATATCAGTACTTTCGCTACCCGCTGCCGGACCTGGTGGCCGAGTTGCGCCAGTTGCTCTATCGGCGCCTGGTAAACCAGGCCAACCGCTGGAACCAGGCGATGCACATCGATATACGCTACCCGGCGCAACATCCGGCGTTCCTCCAGCGCTGCCATGCCGCCGGACAGCAACGCCCCACGCCACTGTTGCTGCAATACGGCGCCGAGGATTACAACTGCCTGCATCAGGACCTGTACGGCGAGCATGTGTTTCCCTTGCAGGCGGCCTTCTTGTTGTCGCAACCTGGGACGGATTTCACCGGCGGCGAACTGGTGCTCACCGAGCAACGCCCACGCATGCAATCACGGCCTCAGGTCATTGGTCTGAAGCAGGGTGATGGGCTGATATTCGCCGTGCATCATCGACCGGTCAGCGGTTCCCGCGGCCCCTATCGAGTGACCCTGCGCCATGGTGTCAGCCGCATACTCAGTGGCCGGCGCCACACCCTTGGAGTGATTTTTCACGATGCGTTGTAGCGATACCGAGCCTTCCAGCCTCGGACTGTTCAGCGAAAGCGACCTACAGCAGCCAGCACGCAGCGACGCGCTGGGGCCTCAGGCCTGGGTGCTGCGCGGGTTTGCCCTGCCCTGGATCGAGCGCCTGCTGCCAAGACTCGACGAGGTACTGGCGGCAGCGCCGTTTCGCCATATGGTGACGCCGGGCGGCTTCAGCATGTCGGTGGGGCTGAGCAGTTGCGGACAATGGGGCTGGACCACCGACCGCAGTGGTTATCGCTACAGCCGGATCGACCCACAGAGCCTGCGGCCCTGGCCGGCGATGCCCGAAGTGTTTCGGCAACTGGCCGAGGCCGCAGCGGATGCCGCAGGCTTCAGCCGGTTCACCCCCGACTCCTGCCTGATCAATTGCTACCGACCCGGCGCGAAGATGTCCCTGCACCAGGACAAGAACGAGCACGACTTCAACGCCCCCATCGTGTCCTTGTCCCTGGGCCTGCCGGCGATCTTTCTGTTCGGCGGCCAGCAGCGCAGCGACCAGAGCCAGCGCGTGCCGCTGCTGCACGGTGATGTGGTGGTCTGGGGTGGCGTGGATCGCCTGCGTTATCACGGGGTGCTGCCGCTCAAGGACGGCAATCATCCCCAACTGGGCCAGCAGCGGATCAACCTGACATTTCGCCTGGCTGGCTGAAACCTAGAGTTCAACCGCAAGGCCCGGAGTGCGAATCAGCCACTGCCAGCCTAAGCTGGCCACCCTTGCTTGCCGAGTAACAATCATGAATGCCCCGTCGCGCAAACACCGCATCGAACAGGATCCCCGCTGGCAAGCCGTGCTCAAGCGCGACGCCAGCGCCGACGGGACTTTTGTCTACGGCGTCAGGACCACCGGCGTGTACTGTCGCCCCAGCAGCCTGTCGCGCCTGCCGAAGGCACAAAACGTCGAGTTCTTCGACAATGCCGAACAGGCCGAGGCGGCGGGCTATCGCCCGAGCAAGCGCCAGGCCAGCGATCAGACCCAGGTCGCGGCACAACATGCGGCGCTAGTAGCAGCCGCTTGCCGACAGATCGAGAACGCCGAGACGCCCCCCAGCCTCGAGCAACTGGCGCAGCACGCCGGCATCAGCAGCTATCACTTCCACCGAGTGTTCAAGGCCGCCACCGGCCTGACTCCTCGGGGTTACGCCAACGCTCAGCGCTCACGCAAGGTCCGTTCGCATCTGGAGCGCGGCCACTCGGTAACCGACGCCTTGTACGATGCGGGTTTCAACTCCAACAGCCGCTTCTACGAATCGGCGGACCAGGTGCTGGGCATGAAGCCCAGCGACTACCGCGCCGGAGGTCATAACACCGATATCCGCTTTGCCGTGGGCCAGTGTTCATTGGGAGCGATCCTGGTAGCCCAGAGCGACCGAGGGGTCTGCGCCATCCTTCTGGGAGACGATCCAAACCAGCTGGTGGAACAACTGCAGGACAAATTCTCCCGGGGCAACCTGATCGGTGCCGATGCTGACTTCGAACGCTTGATCGCCCAGGTGGTGGGTTTTATCGAGGCCCCGGCGATTGGCCTGGACCTGCCCCTGGACCTGCGTGGCACGGCATTCCAGGAACGGGTATGGCAGGCCCTGAGGAGCATTCCCGCCGGCAGCACCGCCAGCTACGCCGAGATCGCCCAGCGCATCGGCGCGCCCAAGGCCATGCGTGCCGTAGCCCAGGCCTGTGCCGCCAACAGCCTGGCAGTGGCAATTCCCTGCCACCGCGTGGTACGCAGCGACGGTAACCTTTCGGGCTACCGCTGGGGTGTGGAACGCAAACGTCAGTTGCTGGAACGGGAAAGCGCGTCCGAAGGCTGAACGCCAATGTAGATCGCCACCGAATCAGCGCTGGTATAGACCTCGAAATCAGTGGCGAAGGCCCGGCGAACCTGCGGGTTGTCCTGGAAATAGGCCCAGATCAGGCCCCAGGTCTGGATCACGCAATCGGGCATTGCGCCCTTGGCGCTGAACATCAGGTAGTCGCCGCCCTGGATGTCGACATTAGGATAATCGGCGCAGGAACCCTCTACAGCCGCACCAGCGGTTACATCGAAGTGCCCGGAAGCGTCGGATTCGTAATTCGAGTAGACGCCATAGACGAAAGAGTCCGCCTGCCTGGGCGCGATCTTGTCGTACAGGTCCTCGATGTAGAAACGCTGCCACATCGGCCCGATCTTCGCGCTGTCCGCCTGTTGCTCTGCCGCATTGCGGGTACGCACTTGCAATCCTGCAACGCTGAAAGGCAGCACTTCGCGCAGTTTTACATCCATGGTCAGCCTTCCTTATGCAGCAATGAGTGAGAATATCCGCCGCAGTCTAGCGCTACACGGGGGCTGCCGACAGCTACCCTGCGACCCTTTCCGTCAATGGCAAACCGCCGTTCTTTTTAGCCTGGCCGGGCAAAGTCAGCTGGCCTTGAGCCGCCCTCTCCTGATAAAACCCTGCGCTGCACCGTCTCATTCTGCCGTCGGAGGGTAATTTCAAATGAGCCAATGGACTGATAGCCGCCTTCTCGATCTGCTGGGCATCGAACTGCCGATCATTCAAGCACCGATGGCCGGGGCCACCGGCTCCGCCATGGTGATCGGCGCCTCCCAAGCCGGCGCCCTGGGCTCCCTGCCCTGCGCCATGCTCAGCCCCGAGCAGATTCGCCAGGAAGTGCAGGCCATCCGTTCGGCCACCCACAACCCGCTGAACCTGAACTTCTTCTGTCACCAGCCGCAGCCCGTCGATAGCGAGCTGGAAACCCGCTGGAAGAACGCCCTGGAACCCTATTACCGCGAACTGGGAGCCGACTTCGACGCACCGACCCCGGTCAGCGCCCGTGCGCCCTTCGATGAAAGCAGCTGTCTGTTGGTGGAGGAGCTGCGGCCCGAGGTGGTGAGCTTTCACTTCGGCCTGCCGGAACCGACGTTACTGGCCCGGGTCAAGGCCACCGGGGCCAAGATTCTGTCCTCGGCCAGCACCGTTGATGAAGCCCTGTGGCTGCAAGAGCGTGGTTGCGACGCGATCATCGCCATGGGCTACGAAGCCGGCGGCCACCGGGCGATCTTCCTCAGCGATGACCTCAACAGCCAGGTCGGCACCCTGGCCCTGGTGCCGCAGGTCGTCGATGCGGTGAACGTGCCGGTCATCGCCGCCGGCGGTATCGGCGATGCCCGGGGCATTGTCGCAGCGCTGGCCCTGGGCGCATCGGCAGCCCAACTGGGTACTGCCTACCTGTTCACTCCGGAAGCCAAAATCAGTGCCGCCCATCACCGGGCCCTGCGCAACGCCAAGGAAAGCGAGACCGCGCTGACCAACCTGTTCACCGGACGCCCGGCCCGGGGCATCATCAACCGGGTGATGCGCGAAATCGGCCCCATCAGCCCACTGGCTCCGGCCTTCCCCCGGGCCGGCGGCGCGCTGATGCCGCTGCGGGCCAAGGATGAGGCAGACTTTGCCAATCTGTGGTCCGGGCAAGCATTGCGCCTGGGGGTCGAGCTGCCGAGCTACGAGCTGACCCTGCGCCTGGCCGAACAGGCCCTGGCGCAACTGCGCAGACGCTGATTCAAGGTGGCCGCGAAGGCGCTCGCGGCCACCTGCAACGAAGGCCGGCAACAGAGTTCCGTTCATCGGCAATTCGCTATATATTCCGATATACAGCGATTCCCCCTCGCCTTGGTGCAGCCTCCTTCCAATAACTCACTGCCCAACGCTTCCTTTCCCCCATGGAGCTGTTTGATGAACCTTCGCGCCTCAGGTTTTGCCCCGACTTGCCTCGCTACCCTGCTTGCCCTATTCGCCTTCGGCTCGGCCCAGGCCGATGAAGTCCAAGTGGCGGTAGCCGCCAACTTCACGGCACCGATCCAGGCAATCGCCGCCGACTTCGAAAAAGACACCGGGCACAAGCTGGTGGCGGCCTACGGCGCTACCGGGCAGTTCTACACCCAGATCAAGAATGGCGCGCCGTTCGAAGTCTTCCTCTCTGCCGACGACAGCACCCCGCAAAAACTCGAAAGCGAAGGTGACATCGTCAAGGGCTCGCGCTTCACCTACGCCATCGGCACCCTGGCCCTGTGGTCGGCCAAGGACGGTTACGTCGACAGCCAAGGCCAGGTGCTCAAGGACAACCAGTACCAGCACCTGTCCATCGCCAACCCGAAGGCCGCGCCTTATGGCCTGGCCGCCACCCAGGTCCTGGCCAAGCTGGGCCTGACCGATAAGGTCAAGGACAAGATCGTTGAAGGCCAGAACATCACCCAGGCCTATCAGTTCGTCTCCACCGGCAACGCCGAACTGGGCTTTGTCGCCCTGTCGCAAATCTACAAGGACGGCAAAGTCAGCGGCGGCTCGGCCTGGATCGTCCCTGCCCAGATGCATGACCCGATCAAGCAGGACGCCGTGATCCTCAACAAGGGCAAGGACAATCCGGCCGCCAAGGCACTGGTTGACTACCTCAAGGGGCCAAAAGCCGCCGCGATCATCAAATCCTACGGCTACCAACTGTAAATGAGCCTGTCGAGTGCCGATTTTTCCGCCATCTGGCTGACCCTGAAACTGGCGTCCCTGACGACGTTGATCCTGCTGGTCATCGGCACTCCGATTGCCTTGTGGCTGTCGCGCACCCGCTCCTGGCTGCGCGGCCCGATCGGCGCCGTGGTGGCCTTGCCCTTGGTACTGCCACCCACGGTGATCGGTTTCTACTTGCTGCTGGCCCTCGGGCCCAACGGTTTCTTTGGCCAGCTCACCCAGTCCCTGGGGCTGGGCACCCTGACCTTCAGCTTCAGCGGCCTGGTGCTGGGTTCAGTGATCTACTCCATGCCGTTTGTGGTGCAACCGCTGCAGAACGCCTTTTCCGCCATTGGCAGCCGCCCGCTGGAAGTGGCCGCCACCTTGCGTGCCAATCCCTGGGACACCTTCTTCACGGTGATCCTGCCCCTGGCACGGCCGGGCTTCATCACCGCTTCGATCCTCGGTTTCGCCCACACCGTCGGCGAGTTCGGCGTGGTACTGATGATCGGCGGCAACATCCCCAACAAGACCCGGGTGGTCTCAGTGCAGATCTACGACCACGTCGAGGCCATGGAATACGCCCAGGCCCATTGGCTGGCCGGAGCCATGCTGGTGTTCTCGTTCCTGGTGCTGCTGGCGCTGTACTCCAGCCGCAAGACCAAAGCCGGCTGGAGCTGAGTCGATGAGTATTCAGGTCAAACTGCAGCTGGGCTACCACGACTTCGCCCTGGACCTCGATCTGCAACTGCCGGGGCGCGGCGTCACTGCGCTGTATGGCCACTCGGGCTCGGGCAAGACCACCTGCCTGCGCTGCATCGCCGGCCTGGAAACAGCCGGACGCGGGCGGATCCAGGTCAACGACGAAGTCTGGCAAGACAGCCAGCGCAAGCTCTTCGTCCCGCCTCACAAGCGCTCCCTGGGTTATGTCTTCCAGGAAGCCAGCCTGTTTACGCATTTGTCCGTACAGGCCAACCTGGAATTCGGCCTGCGCCGCATCCCCAGGGCACAACGTCGGGTGGACATGGCCCAAGCCACCGAGCTGCTGGGAATCGGCCACTTGCTGCAACGCCATCCGCAACACCTTTCGGGCGGTGAACGCCAGCGCATCGGCATCGCCCGAGCCCTGCTCACCAGTCCGCGATTGCTGCTGATGGATGAGCCCCTGGCAGCCCTGGACTCAAAACGCAAAAGTGAAATCCTGCCCTATCTGGAACGCCTGCACGACGAACTGGACATCCCGGTGTTGTACGTCAGTCATTCCCAGGATGAGGTGGCGCGCCTGGCCGACCACATCGTCCTGCTCAGCGACGGCCGGGCGCTGGCCAGCGGCCCCATCGGCGAAACCCTGGCACGCCTGGACCTGCCTCTGGCCCTGGGTGATGACGCCGGCGTGGTGGTCGAGGGGCAGGTCAGCCACTACGACGAGGCCTACCAATTGCTGGCCCTGCAACTGCCTGGCAGCGAGCTGAACATACGTGTGGCCCATGGGCCCGTGGCGCTAGGCAAGTCCCTGCGCTTCAAGGTCCAGGCCCGGGACGTCAGCCTGAGCCTGCAAGCCAGTGAACACAGCAGCATCCTCAACCGCCTGCCAGTGACGGTCAGCGACGAGATCCCGGCGGACAACGCCGCCCATGTGCTGGTACGCCTGGACGCCGCCGGCACGCCATTGCTGGCGCGTATCACCCGCTACTCCCGGGACCAGCTCAAGCTGCATCCCGGCCAACGGCTCTGGGCCCAGATCAAGGCGGTGGCGGTCCTCGCGTAAACACATCGCCCCTTGTCAGGTGCCGCATCCCGGCGTTAGGCTACGCGCCTTCTTTCCCGTCCCAGGATGATTGCCGACGTGAACAACTAAGCCTTCCAAAATGTATCCGCGACGAGCCCTGCAAGCGCTCGTTGGCCTGTCCCCACATTTTCCGGAGGTGCTGATGACTCACGTCACACGGCTGCCTGCGCTGGTTTCCCTGAACCAGCTGACTTACCAATTCGCCGATGGCGAAATCCTGATCAACACCCTGAACCTGAGTTTCGACCGCCAGCCCACGGCCATCGTCGGGCGTAACGGCATGGGCAAATCCCTGCTGTTGCGGCTGATTGCCGGCGAACTGCAACCTTCTTCCGGCAGCATCAACCGCAACGCGCGCCTGGCCTATGTGCCCCAGGACTCGTCGACGCATTCCGAGCAGAGTGTCGCCGAGCTCGCGGGCGTCGCCGCGACCTTGCGTGCACTGGAACGCCTGGCCGCCGGCACGGCCAGCCTGGAGGATCTGCAGCAAGTGGATGAGCGCTGGGATCTGGCCGAACGCCTGCGCCAGTCACTGGATGCCGCCGGCCTGGAACAGCTGGAGCCGGACGATCCCGTCGCGCCCCTGAGCGGTGGGCAACGGGCCCGGGTGATACTGATCGGCGCCCTGCTCAGTGACGCCGACCTGTTATTGCTCGACGAACCCAGCAACCATCTGGATTGCGCCGGGCGCCGCTGGCTGATGGAGCAATTGCGCCACTGGCACCGCGGCCTGATCCTGGTCAGCCATGACCGGCAGTTGCTGATGCAGGTGCAACGGATTGTCGAGCTTGGCCCTTTGGGTGCCCAGGTCTATGGCGGCAACTACACCCTGTTCCAGGCCCAGCGCCAAGCCCACAACGAAGCGGCGCAAGCCGCTCTGGAGCACGCCCGTAACCAGCGCAGTCGCGAACATCGGCGCCTGCAACAGGAGCACGACACCATCCAGCGCCACGCCGCCGCTTCGCGCAAATCGGCCAAGACCGCCAATGTCTCCGGTTTTGAGCGAGCCAAGCTACTGGGCGCTGCCAGGAACATCATGGGCCAGGTGCGCCACAGCCATCAGCTACACAAGAGCGCACTCGACGATCAGGTACGCAACGCCTACGCTCGAGTCACCCCTGAGCAAGCGACCTTGCTCACCCTGCCTGCGACCACCCTGCACCCGGGCCAACCGGTGTTCAACCTGCTACAGGCGCAACTGCCCTGGCTGGACAGTCGGTCGCCGGCGTCCTACCTGACCTGCACCGTCACCGGCCCGGTACGCATTGCCTTGGTCGGTCCCAACGGCTGTGGCAAATCCACCTTGCTGAAGATGCTCGCCGGCCAGCTACAACCTCTGAGCGGAGCATCTCGGGTAATGGTGGCTTGCGCTTACCTGGATCAGCACCTGGTGCAACTGGACCCCGAACGTTCGTTGCTGGATCAACTGGGCACCACCGGCACGCTGGAGGAAGGCGCTTTGCGCACCCGCCTGGCGCGCCTGCAGCTGGATGCACAGCGAGTGCAGCAACCCTGTGCGCTGTTGAGCGGCGGAGAACGCTTGAAAGCGGCCCTGGCGCTGGCGTTGTGGGGAGGCAATCCGGCTCGCTTGCTGCTGCTCGACGAGCCCACCAACCATCTGGACCTGGAGTCGGTGCAGGCCTTCGAACAGGCCCTGCGCGGCTTTCCCGGGGCGTTGCTGGTGGCATCCCACGACCAGGACTTTCTCCAGGCCCTGGAGCCGACCTACAGGCTGGAATGGTCGGCGCAGGGCTGGCACTTCGAGGAATATCGACAATGAAACAAGGCCTTACAGCAAAGGCCTTCCCGAGCGACGAATGCATGCTAGATTTTCGCCCTCTTATCAATAGACAGGGAAGATCAACCCATGCGATTCGGCTATACCATCATCTATGTTCCCGAGGTCGAGAGCTCCTTGCGGTTCTTTGAGCAGGCCTTCGGTTTCAAGCGACGTTTTCTTCACGAGTCCGGTAGCTATGGCGAGCTGGAAACCGGCAGCACCACCCTGGCCTTCGCCGACCACGCCCTGGCGCAAATGAACTTCAAGGCAGGGCACGTCGCCGCCCACTCCTCGCCGCAACCCTTGGGCATGGAGCTGGGACTGGTCACCGAAGACGTTCACGCCGCCCATGCCCGGGCGCTGCAACAGGGCGCCCGTGAGCTCGCCGCCCCCAACAGCAAACCCTGGGGGCAGACGGTGTCCTATGTACGTTGCCCGGACGGCACCCTGGTGGAACTGTGCACCCCGATGGGGAGCTGAACAGCAGTAGCGGGTTGAAGACTACTTGAGCTTGACTGCGGTACCGGTGACAAACACCACCACCATACCGCCGCGCCCTGAAGGCATGCTGATCTCGAAGTCCAGGCCAACCACCGCATCGGCGTTGCACTGACGGGCGCGCGCCTTGATTTCATCGGTGGCCTGGATCCGGGCCTCCTTCAAGGCGCGCTCCAGGGTCTGGGAGCGGCCACCGAAGAAATCGCGCATACCGGCGAACAGGTCGCGGACCACGTTGATCCCCTGCACAGACTCGGCGCTGACGATATCCAGGTAGGCAGCAATTTCCCGGCCTTCAATGTGGGCGGTGGTGGTGACAATCATGAATGTTTCCCTTGAATGGACAGACCGCCCCCACTTGCGGAGGCGAAAAAGCAGGCAATGGTAACAGAGCCGCCGCGATGCTCAGCCATCGCGACTGCCAGCACTCGTCACAAACGACAAGCCCCGCTCGGGAGCGGGGCTGTCGGTCAGGGCTTCAGGGGACGTTCTTCGTCGAGCTCCGACAGGCTCTTGCCATCGTCCGGATGTTTCCAGGTTTGCGGTGGCGGCTCCTCGTGCTCAACCTCGCACTGCGCCGTTTCATCGCTGCGTTCATGCTCATAAGGGCGTTGCTGTTGTGTTGCCATGCCCACCTCTCTTCCTGAAGGGATTTTGACTTGCCATTTCAGGTTAGAACAGATCCGACCCGGCTCGGGGTTTATCGACAAAACTCTGTCCAGGGGTTCTCACGGGCAACCTTTTGCCTGAGCCAACCCGCTGCCGGATAGCCAGAACAAAGCGGTATTGAATCGCGCCGAGGCACCTGGGGCGAAGATGAAAGTTCTTTCACCCAGGCGCCGATTCCAGCTGTGTATAGTCACTTTGCTCATTCAAGCAACTACGTTCGCCCGCTCTCTCCCGCGGGCTTTTTTTTGCCTGAAAGAAAGCGCGATGCGGGAGAGTTACTGAGGATCGATCTCTTTGCAGTCCTTGAGCAGCGTTTGTTCCTCGGCAGTGTGATCAGCCTCCATGAACGACAGCACGGCCATCTTGCCCTTGGTGTGCCAGCGGAAGCTGTGTTGCTCATCCTCTGCCACATACAGGGCGCCTGAAGCCGAACGGGCAATGTGCATGGGGATCAGCTGATCCTTGTAGTACAGCGTGGCGAACGAGGAGCCGTTGTCGATATTCAGGTAGGCCGCATCGATACGCACCTTGCCCTCGCACTGATAGCGCGCCACCTGGCTTTGATACGCCGGATCAGCCACCGCGGCCTGGGTCGCAGCCCCAGCGAGAATCGGCAAGGCCAAGGCCAGAGCCGCGGCGCAGAGCGTTGCAAGACGAGTTTTCACAGTATTTCCTCAAGTCCGTAAATGATGCCCATGGGACTTTCAAGGCTATTTTTAGTTCAGGTATCGGCACCTGCATCTTGAGCATTGAGCACCTCGTGCCACGCCTTCCGGTCAGTACCCATGGCAGGCCCGGCACAGGGCCCTCACCCTCCCGGCCCTGGGAATAACCTCCAACTGACAGCGCCCACCAAGAACCAAGAACATCCAGACGTCCATCTCAAGCGTGTTTCACTACAAGGATGACCGTCATGACTGTAGACATCAGCGCACTCGATATCGCCACCCCACTGCCCACTTCAACCACCAACCCGGTGGCCCTGGAATTGAACGGCAACGCGGCCCTGGTTCAGTGCCCAAGCGTGATCACTCGCCTGTCAGATGGCTCGATACAACTTTGCGCTCCCACCCGGGGAGCCTCGAGCAAGAGCACCCAGCGAACTCGCTGCGAATGGAAGGAGTCCGGCTACTGGTCGCTAGGCAGCGCCTCGGATCATTGGAACCAGCAACAGATGAGCCTGACCAAGGTCAACTCCGCGAAAAAAGTGGTGATTGCACAAATGCATGTGCGCAATGACGTGAACCCGGCCGTCAAGGTGTTCTGGGACAAGGCTTCGTTGACCTTCGCCTTGCGCAAGAGCTTCAACGGGGCCGACCCGACTCCAGTCCTGCTGCTCAGTGGCGTAGCTCTCGGAGCCTTGTTCCTAGTGAGTATCCACAGCACCTCCAGTGGGCTCATCAGCGTCAGTGCCAGTTGCAACGGCAAGTCGGCAAGCTCTCCGCCACAGGCGCTTGATGCGTCCTGGAGCGGCCAGGTCTTCGACTTCCATGGCGGGATCTACAACCAGATCGACTTCAACACCAACACCCCGGCGGACGACGGCTCGATCTGCATCATCAGCCAGCTGTCGGTCACCCATCGCTGATCCACTGCTCGGCTCAACACCGCGATTGAGCCGGGCACCGCACAACGCGCTGAGCATTTGCGCACCTGAATATTGATGCCACACCCAAGGGATTTGCATTTGATTGTGGCTCCGACTTCCAGGCCGACCGGGGCTTTGTAAACCACTCCGTTGACAGCCACGCGGTTGCGCACGGTATTCGACTGAGTGGTACGGAGGGCAATGCCCCCCCGTCCAGAGGCACGCATCTGGCCCACCAGCGGCCGGCGAACCAGAGCCCGGGGGTCCCAATATCCGGAACATTGGAGGTCGAGGCAATTGAGCGAGCTGGGGTGATGAGACACAATTTTACTGGCGATCAAAACATCCACGGCTCAACGCTGGCCCGAAGCCGACACAAGCAGATTGATTGGTTATCATCAGTCTCTGCCAACGTCGCCCAGACGGCACCATGCCGTCGGCCCGACCACACCTCCTCCTGCGGATTTCAGCCGATGCCCAGCCCCTTGTCTTCACCCGGTTACCTGCGCTTGCTGGCTCTGCAGCAACGCATTCATGAGTTCACCAGAACTCAGGCAGGCGACAGGGGTGACAATCTCGACAACCCGACAGGGCCGCTGTGGATCAGTGACTACAACTACCTGGCCCTAGCCCCCATGCGCGACGGACTGCATGTGGAGTTTCACGGCGAACTATGGGATGAACCCTTTGCCTGGACCCTGGATTGCCTGGCGGAACAGGACGTGGCGAGTATCATCAGTTCCCTGGCTTTCTGCGGGCCGGATGAAGGTGCAAACGGCACCCGCGAATGGGAGTTCACTCCACTGCTGGAAAGCCGCGTGACCTTCCCCAGGCTCAGGTCACTGTCGATTCGCCCGACCGAACCGCAGGACCACAATGTCTCGTTGATCCAAAAGGCCGGCAGCATCATGGAGGAGGCAGGAGAGATCGCTCGATTCGTGGCAAAGGCGCCTCACTTGGGCGAACTGACCCTGCCCAATGCTCCCGACTCAAGCTTCTTCCAGGTCGATCTGCCGCACCTTGCATTGCTGCGTGTTGCAGGCGGCTCCGATACCCAGGGCTTCATCGATAACCTGGCCGTTTCGGACAATCTTCCAGGGCTGATCAGCCTGGATTTCACCGAGTCGAGCGAACTGCAGCAGACCTGGTCGAACAACCGCGAAACACAGGCCGTCACCCCCTTCGCGGCCTATGAAAAACTGTTCTCCAGCCCGGCCTGCGAGCCACTGCGGGTGCTGCGCTTGCGCAATACCTGCCTGAGCCTGGAACAGCTTGAAGCACTACAAGCCATTCGACCCGGGCTGCAGTTCATGGTCATTCAGGCCACTACCGGCGGATACGTACAACACTTCTCCCGGCAGATCTTCCCCTGGCGGCATCTGGTGCAGCCCGACCCGGGGCTACGCTGATCCTGCGCCCGGCAACAAAATCGATAGCATGCTCCAGGCACGACTCACTCCCGACCATCAAGCATCAGAACCTGACCTTAGGCATCCCTCTTTCTCTCTGGCTCATCCTGCACTGGGCTGACCGCGCTGGCCGCCAACTGGCGCGGCCGCTCGGCCTCCAGATGGTTGCTGATCAGTTGCTCCTTGCCATTCATCAGCCTGCTGGCGGCCCTGCTCATGCGCCCACTGCCAAAGACCGGGGTAGATGCCCAGGCCCATGAAGACCTGCGCCCCTGTCCCGCGCGCAACAAAACCATTGCCGGGCCTATCACCCTCAAAGAACGCAGTGGCTGGATCCTGCGCTTTCCCTGCGCGAGTCAGAAAGGGGGACTGGCCTGGCGCTCGATCAAGAGGTGACAGAGCGCCTTCAAGCCCTCAACAGACTTTTCACGAATTGCTCACAAAGCAGAGCGCATATTGCCCAACGAAATGGATCGCTGCGTTCGCAACACGGTCTGTGTTTAGCGACTCCAGCAACCTCTTCCCCCTCTCCTCGCTCATCTGAATCTTCCCGCCAGATCGCCTCGCAAAACTCAAAACCTTAATGCAAGTCATTGTTATATATGTATTTTTTATAAAAACAGACTAACTTTCCTCAAGTGCCAGCCGATGACCCTCTGAAGCAACCAGGGATAAATCGGAATGAGAAATAACCAGCCAGTTACCCAACGCGAGATCTCACTGGCACCTCAACAACAACTGATCTCGACCACCGATGCTCGTGGCGTCATCACCTACTGCAATGACGCCTTCGTCGAGATCAGTGGTTTTGATAGAGCCGATCTGATTGGCGCAGCGCAAAACATCGTCCGTCATCCCGATGTCCCCCCGGCCGTTTTTGCCCATATGTGGAGCGCACTCAAGCAAGGCCGACCATGGATGGGCATCGTCAAGAACCGCAGCAAAAATGGCGATCACTACTGGGTCAATGCCTACGTCACGCCAATATTCGATGGCCGCCAAGTGACGGGCTTTGAGTCGGTCAGGGTCAAACCGACAGCGAATCAGATACGCCGCGCGCAGTCCCTCTACAAGCGCATCAGCCAGGGCCAACCGGCCATTCCCCGCCGCGATAGCTGGCAGCCTGTGCTGCAAGACTGCCTGCCGTACCTGGCCATGGGCCTGGCAGGTACCCTGAGCAACGTGTTCTTTAGCACTCCAGTAGCAATGGCTATAGCCGCAGGTGTATCTGTGCCGGTCGGCCTGCTCTCCTCGCGCTGGCACCAGCGCGGCACCCGACGCTTGTTGCAGAGCGCCGAGCCCTCTACCTCCGACGCCTTGATCGCACAGATGTACAGCGATCAGCGCGGGGCCCAGGCCCGCCTGGACACCGCCTTCATCAGCCAGGCCGCGCGCCTGAAGACCTGCCTCACACGCCTGCAAGACACCGCCGAACAACTCAGCGCACTGGCCGGTCAATCCGACCTGTTGGCCACTGACAGCTCAAACAGCATTGATCGCCAGCGTGTCGAAACGGAACAGGTGTCGGCCGCAGTCAACCAGATGGCGGCAACCACGCAGGAGGTCGCCAGCCACGTCCAGCGCACCGCCGATGCCACCCAACAAGCCAACTTGCTGACCGGTCGCGGCCGCGATGTCGCCAGAGACACCCGCGAAGCCATCGAGCGTCTTTCCACCGTTGTCGGTGAGACAGGCCTGTCGGTGGCACAACTGGCCAGGGACAGCGATGAAATCGGAACTGTCGTTGATGTGATCCAAGGCATCGCCGATCAGACCAACCTGCTGGCACTCAATGCCGCCATTGAGGCCGCGCGCGCTGGTGACACGGGTCGGGGCTTCGCCGTGGTGGCCGATGAGGTTCGTCAATTGGCACAGCGCACTTCACAATCCACCACCCAGATCCATGACCTGATCACCAAGCTCCAGGCATCATCCGGCAACGCGGTGCAGACCATGGAGAGCGGCCAGCGCCAGGCCGAAGAAGGAGTGGCCTGGGTGCTTGAGGCAGACAAGGCCCTGATCGGCATCAGTGAAGCCGTGGCCCATATCACCGACATGACCACCCAGATAGCCGCGGCTACTGAAGAGCAAACCGCTGTGGCTGAGGAAATCAGTCGCAACATCACCACCATCGCGCAACTGGCCGATCAAACCTCGGAACAGGCGCACCAATCGACAGACCTGAGCAAAGAGCTGAGCAGAACCGCAGCGACCCAGTACTCGTTGGTCGAGCGGTTCAATCGATAATCAGTAGCGGTGGTTCACCAGAGCGCCCGGCCCGGTCAGTTGGATGGCGTCAGGGGCCGGCGGTAGCTTTCGAATTGCCGCATCTAGCTATTGGGTGATATGGATCAGGGAGGGAGCGTTTCCTTAGGGCGACTCGGTCTTGAGGATACTTGCCAGCAGTGCCCGCAAGGCCCGTTGCTGGGAGATAGAGAAAACCAGGGCCGTGACGATCACGCTCAGCCAGATCAAAAAGATCTTGAACGGATCGAACTCAAGCATCACCAGTGCCCAGGTCACCAGACCACCCCCCATCACCCCAACCACCCACCACGCGATAAGTATGGGCTGCACCACCCTGTGGCTCTCTCGATAGAGGAACAACCGGGCAGCACACATCAGCACAAAAACCACGCCCGTCCAGCCGAAAGCCGCCATCAACGGCAACGATGAACCCTGGCGCTGATACAGCAACGCCAGCCATTCGTGGAATGGGCCCAATGCAGCCATCTGCTGGAACGTCTCGCGGCTGGGCAACTGCCACTGCGCCCATTGCGCCGGATCAATAACCAGCAGCGCCAAGCTGAACAACCCTACCAAGGCGCTACCCCAACCGAGGGCACGCCACGCCGGGACGGCAATACGATGGTTGTTTACATTGCGCAGCCGTTCTACACCAAACACCGCACCGGCGTGCTCACCCCGGGCAATCACGGGTTTGCCGTTACGCCACATCACTGTACCGATCACCACCACCTCCAGGCCTTCGCTGAGCAGGAGTTCACCTTGCTGTTGGCCAGGACCTGCGGTGTAGCGGTAGTCGCCCAATTGCGGTACCTGGCCTGAGAACAGCTCAATACCTTCGGCGAGGATATCCACCGTGCCGTGAGCATCCTTCAAGGCAAAGTCACTGCATTGTGCGTCGGTAAACACCGTCCGCCATGCGTCCTTGTCCGCTCTGTCACGGTAGCTCTCCTGGATCTGCAGCGAGTATCCCGCACAGGGCAAGCCATCCACCGGGGATAACCGCGGTTCCTTGAGCACCACAACGCCGCAGACTTTTACCAGGCCTTGGGCCAACGAATACGAAGGGCTTAGGGGCAGGCGCTGATCCGCACGGTAGAACCCTCTGTTCATGATGACGACATCCCTGGCTAGTTTTCCGCTGGCTCGCAGTCTAGCGCGATCCGTATTGCTGTACTCCAGAGGCGAAAAGGCCCCGACAAATACCGAGGTTCTGAACAGCTGCGCACGCCTCGGTTGCGCGGACATCTCGGTCCAGGGAAATACCGGACCTCAAGCGTGTAAAATCGAAGGCGACTGCATTTATGCGCAAATGGCCTCCGTTTGCGGTGTAGCGCCAACGTGGCTAGCGGAAGGTGTTGGCGACATGCTCAAAGGCAACCAAACCAGGTGTTAAACTTTCCTCCATTGAGACATGGAGCGAAATCACCCCATTCGATGACGGACGTTGCAGGAAGAGGTAGGCAATCAATCACAATGACCGGCTCCGTATGAAACAGGCTTACCGGCTACCCAACGGGATTCGCCTGCGCAGCTTTAACCGGGACCAATCCCCTTTCGGGTTAGTCTTCAAGCCCTGCAGAAGTGCTATTAAATGACCAAGAAACAGTCGGCGGATACCAAGGCAGCGAGTGCTGCTGATATCGAGCGATCCATCCAGACCTTGAATAAGATGGCAGAACGTCTTTGGGGGGATGGTCGAGAAGCTGAGGCGCAAGCTCTCCTCAATGCCTTGGATGCCCTGAACCGGGCGCTTGATCGGATCAGGATTGGAGAGAGTCGCAGGATTACGACTCTCCACTAATGCAAGAGCCCGGCCCATTGCCGGGCTTCTTGTTTCTGGCAAATACCCAGCCTGTTATCGTCGCCCTCTTCAACTGGCCAGCAAGGAAGCGGTGATCAATGGGCTCATGGAAAATTTTCTCGAGCGCCATCCTGGCGTCGCTGAGCACTCAGGTTGTCGCAGAGGGGAACACAACCCCCTTCGATAATGCATTGTTCATCACTACAGTTGGACCGAGCCTTCTCGCCGCAGGAACCTCAGTGCTGACAACAGAAGCCCCCATGTTTTTCAAACTCGCCAAGGCCAACGCACTCGCGTTTATCGGCTCGGATGAAGGGACCCGCGGCGCACAGTTTGAGCAGGCAGTTCGTCACTATCATGCGACCTACATCCCACCTCTGGTGACTGACGAACAATTGGCCCTGACAATCGCCAACGGTTTCTGAAGACCACACACTCGCCTCCTCCGCGCCACAACTGGTGGCTGTACAGCTGCGTTGAGAGGTAGCGCATATCAAGGTGTTACGATTACCGGCCGCCACCACCAGGATCTATTTACAGTGAGCCCGATCATCTGCGCCAATGAGTTCGACATCTGTATCTCAATGCCCGACTTCGTCACGTGGATAGAAGACGAACACATCCCTAACGCAGATCTAGCAGCAGCTTTGAACGTTATGGGAATCATGCTCAACATTACTGAGCTGTACGACGCCTACTTTGACGACACCCCCGTTGGCGCCGGCGACGTCCACATCTATCCATCCACTGAGAATGAAAGCTTCCTGGTTATCGATCTGTATCGAGATCCAACCGATCAACTGGACATCGTTACCGCCTCACTGAAAATTGAGCCAGCGGTACTCCATTTGACCCTGCCGCATCTGAGAGCATTTTTTGATGGTGCCGAGTGCCAGGTTGCGCTCAGGCAATCTAGTCATTCGCAGCAGTTGCGCTCTTTGATCGATGACAGCAGATACCCTGCACTAGTCGATGAAAGCGGGTATCAACAGCAGCTGATTGCCCATATTTGAAGCCCTTTCCCAAGCACTCTACACCGCCCTGAAGTCGGTCCCCTGCGAGTGGTTGATCGCCCAGGGCTGGGAGGAAGGAATGCTGGTGGCGGGCCATCCTATTTAGAGACCTGCTCTTCGTTCTTGGCGTGGCCATCCTGTTTACGGTAGGGAGCTGGTCAGGGTTCAAATCAACCAGTGCAATCTTCCGTCGTTCGGGGTCAAGAGACTTGATGCGAAATCCGGGAGCTCCTCTCTCGGATTTCAGCTTAGATTTGTGATCCAATTACCGTGCCGTCCGTGTCGCTGGCAGGTGCACTCGACTTTATGCGCAGTCTTCCAGATGAATCGACCCAGATATGATAAACGCCAAGGACAAAGTGCGTAGTGTTCCAGGCGCTTCCTTGAATTCGCACATTGCCAGCGTTCTTCGGCGAAAACAAAATATCGACATTTAGATCCGCACCCCTGGCTTTGTACTCGACTGGCTGGCCCGTTGCCGCCGAGTCTACTTGTCCGTAATTGACGCCAGATGATCCGGCCAGCGTCCCTACGCGAAAACCGACGCTCCCTTGCGCGTCAATGATCACCCCATCGCCGCCGTTGCTACCAACTCGAAGCGGCACCCCTGTGATCGATCTTACGCCCCCTTGGGACACATTATTATCTAGATAGGCGACCGGTTTCGTTAGCATCGCCTGGGCATTTCCCATACCGCCTCGAACCCCACTGTAGGTGCCGTCGGCGACAGCCTCATAACCCCAGGCTCCGTTATCGCTAGCTACAGAATCGTTAACCGAGATATGCCCTTTCTGACCGGAAAGATAACCAGAGCCAATATTGTTGGAAGAGGTGGAACCGTGAGCCCTCACAATCCCTCCGATGAGGGCCGCGATACCAGCCTTTCTGCAACCTGTCGCATACGCCCCGTCGCATTCAAGCGTGCCGCCGTACTCCGCCTGAAAACCAAAACCAAGGTCAATGACCGCATCATTGGCGTCATACGCCTTTGCTCTTTTGCAGGTCAAGTGACCGCCGTTAAATGCCCAGAACCCAACGTCGCCGGCATTCCTTGATACCGCCTCATTTGCAAGCATTCTCCCACCATCACGGGCGGCGTAGCTGTAATAGAAGTTATTGGTTTCGATGTTGGGACCAACACGTTCGACATCTGCCTCGAGCGCCAGAAAGCCGGTACCCGCCTTATTGGGTCGAGAAAGAAAGAACCCATCAATCAACCGAAATCGACCAGACGTACACGTAAATGCATCAAAGACCGAGCCTGCCACCGCAACAAGTTGACAGGAAGCCGGGCTGGAGATGTTGCCGATCAGCTCAATAGCGCTGTTCTGCGGATGGTTGAGGGACGTACCTCTTGTCAGGGTAATCGTCCCGTCGGCCAGCTTGATGGTTACCATGGCGCCATTGACGATGGTCTTTGTGCGTAGCCAGTCCATGGCGGCCGCTGGCTCGGAGAACTGGCCAGGAACATTGATCGTGAGGTTGTCTGCAATCATGTGCCCGACCAGCCCTTGCAGAACAGCAGGAACTCCATCGCTGGCAACGTACAAAATGTTGGCGGCACTGTTTACAGGGCCCTGACCAGTCTGAAGAAGGCCACCGACGTACTGCTGCAACCAGCTCTTGGTCGCGACGTCCTGAGGGTCAACAGGATCTTTGATATCTGCGATACGCTGGTTTTCTGCAAAGAAAAAGTCACACCCGAGCGGCCGAGTTAGAGCCTTTTTAAAAGCTGCAAATCCCTGTTGGATGAACACCGCCAGCTTATCGAATACATCTTCATCGGTTTCCTCCATGTGCCTGTCTTGGTTTCGTACACTCCTCTGCTCCCGAGCCACCACTAACTGGCCGGGGCCAGCCAAAGCCATAGCGGTGATAACGCTTCCGCCCCGTTCATTGCCAGCACCATTGACGGTGTAGTGCGTGCCTAGCGTCAGTATGGCGCTGACACCGGCCGGATCGATGTAGGTAACAACCAAGTCCTCGTTAAATAGAAACTTGAAATAGAACGGGTAGTGGGTTGTTACTCCGTTCGTCACAAACTCTGCAGCGTTGGCGATCGTGTTTACTGTCACTGTCGTGACTCCTTTTCATACTTCATAAAAAACCCGCTCAATGGCGGGTTTGTGAATACCAGGCAAAACAACCGCACGACGGCGGATGGCGGTAGCTCAGGCCGGGCGCTGTTCCGGTCAAGGTTTTCAGGCGACTTGTCGTGTGCGTTGATGCAGGGCAGCCGAGCAACAACACGATACTGACCGGCACAGATATCGCCGACGGTCGCCCAGCGATCCGACACTTCGATGTAGTCTGCTCGCTTGAAAGAGACGTCGTTGCTCATCGGGCGTATCCCATTTTGCTTGCGGTGGCTGGTTTGATGATCGGGTACTCCCGGTGGACTCCGGCTCGAACCATTTGCGAGATCGCGCTCTGATTCACGCCGAGAGCAGCAAGCACGGCTTGAGTACCGTGCTCTTCTAGGTATTTGCTCAAAGGAATCTTTTTCATGGAACCTCCACGGCTTGATATCCTCAACAAATAGTAGCAGCGCTTATTTTTATCGCAGGAAATTTAATAGCAGCGCTGCTTGTACGAATATCAGTTCTGCTAATACTCTTGTCCGCATGAAAATACGCCGCCCCCTTACCCCTGAAGAAGTCGTAGAGAGCGTTAGGCTCAAGGGTATCTATGAACAGCGGAAATCAGCTGCAAAAGCTGCCGGGCACAGCCTGACCCAGGCGGACGTTGCCGAAGCATGCGGATGGTCTGGACAGAGTGCGTTCAGCCAATACGCCACCGGGAAGGTGCCGCTGAACGTAGAGGCGCTGCTGAAGCTCGCAAAGGCGCTGAACTTCGACGCAAATGAGGTTAGTTCTCGACTGATTTCCACTGTCGCCAACGTTCAGCAAGATCGCATCCAACCCAGCATCAAATTAGGCAATATCGAGACGTGGGACGACACAACCCCGCTCGATGACGACGAGGTCTATGTTCCTTTCCTCCAGGAAGTGGAGTTGGCTGCTGGATCAGGCCGATTCGCGATCGAAGAGAGCGGCACTGCTCGGCTGCGCTTCTTCAAAAAGGACCTGCGCCAAAACGGCGTTCAGTTCAGCAACGCGAGCTGCGTGGCCGTCAGCGGTAACAGCATGATTCCAGTGCTACGCGATGGCGCTACCGTGGGCGTGAACGTCGGGAAGAATGCCCTAAAGGACGTCGTCGACGGTGAGATGTACGCGATCAACCACAATGGCCAGCTGCGCGTGAAGCAGGCCTACCGTTTGCCCACTGGCCTGCGCCTGCGTAGCTTCAATCGGGATGAGCACCCGGATGAGGACTACACATTCGCCGAGATCCAGGAACAACAGATCTCGATCCTGGGCCATGTGTTCTGGTGGGCGATGTACTCGCGCTGACAAACCCGACTAACCAAATCCAGAAAAACAGGAATGGAATCCATGAAAAAACTAGTGCTTGCTGGAGTAGTCGCTCTAGTCGTAATTGCCATCTATACCCAGTTAACGGTGTTCGTCGTGCCGCCAATAGGCGCGGTACCAGAAGGTCGTACAGTGGTAATGCTTCGGTTGAACAAGACCAATTTTGTGGACAGTCCAGACGCTATGTGCGAACGCATACAGGGTGGAGTGAGCTTATTATGCCGAGGGATGACGATGGCTGCGGTGGTTGAGAAAACCAAAATCATCGCTCGTCTTCCCTACTCAGAGTGGCTTTATCTGATGTCCACAGGTGGCAAGCGGTATGACCAGTGACTAGACAGTCTGCATAGAAGCCTATCCATGCCCATCGCCAATCTGCACCAACAAAACGTTGCCGCCCAATTCAAGTCACCAGGCGTAGGCGCCATGCAGATGGCTGTTCGCGTCTCTGAGGCCGGGTTTGAGGATGACGTGCGCCACATGATGAAGATCGTGGTGAGCTTTCAGGAAGCCGATGACAAGCTGGCGCGCTATGCAGATGAGGTGAAGGCTCAGCGAATCACCCGAACAAAGGCCGATACTTGATGGAGTTTCTAGAGTTCCTGGGCAATCTTTGCAGCGGGCTCAGTAATCTACAGCCCTATGAAAAGCCTCGTCGTGTCTTCACTCGCGGCTTCGTAGCATTCTGCGTGATGGTGGTGGTGCTTGAGCTGATGACACTGAGCCATATCTATGGACAGTCTTGGTGATGCTTGGACAGATGAGATGAAGGCGGGGAGAGTTTTGTGTATGAGGGGATGGGCGCGCTCAGACTCGAGCGTGATGCAACCACCACAAGCGCCGCGAATGCTAGTGCAGCAGTGATGGTTCCCCGCCCAATGATACTGACCTGATTTGCCTTCATAGCCTGCCCCCCCCCAGATTGAAACTGCAGTAAAGCCATAGCATCGGGCCGATGCTCTGTATCTAGATCAAGGCCATTTTTTGTTTCTGCGCTTCCTTGACTTGATCCTCCTAACTCCTGATCTACACTCCCCCGGACCGGCAGTAGGCTCGTATCGGTGTTTTCCCAAGCACCCGGTTTCACAATAGATAGGAGTAGGGATGCTCGGAAAACTTTTCAGGAAATGGATTCCGGAAACCATTGAATAAACGGGGCGAACTCCGAAAAGCCAGACGAGTAGGAATTTAAATATGGAGATTTAATTCATGACAGCTCAAGAGCATTTCGTTGGTGGATGGACCCCTTACCACCCACTGACTTCCGAGGACAAGAAGGTATTCGAGGAAGCGATAGCTGGAATCGTTGGTGTGAAATACACCCCTAAAGAAGTTTCGAGCCAAGTCGTAAATGGCACCAACTATCGTTATCAAACAGAAGCAACGCTACCGGGCTCGCCAGGATCCTGGAAAGCCATCGTAGAAATCTACGCACCGACTAAAGGCAAGCCGCACGTCACGCAGATTATCCGAGTTTAAACACCTGAAGCACTTCGGGTCCGCACCAGTTGCGTGACCCGAAGACCAGCCACAAAGCACTCCCCCCTTGTCGCATCCAGTCTGGAGGGCGGCGCCTTACTGGAAACACCTCATGAGCCACAACTGCGCATACATCCGGCAGCACTATCAGGTGCTCGCCGAAGTAGGTCGCCACGTCATCGCCTACGCTAAGCCTGGCGTCATCCTGGCAGATCACGACCATTACATCGGCGTGGTGCTGGACGAAGACTCGAAGAAGCGGATCAGCAACTACCACCCGACGCACGAAATGCAGTGCGGCGAGCTGGCCGAGACTCGCCGCTGAAGCAATGGCGGGCCATGACCGTCAATTACTACGACTGGTTAGACGTGACGCACGATATCGGAGACGCCAGACACCACGTTGAGAATGTATGGGCCGCAACCAGAAGCCAGGCGAAGTACCAGGCCTTTAAACGCCCGGAAGAGTATTTCGACAGCGCCAAGGCCATGCTTCTTTGAAGTTCGCCGAGCCTGACCTGCCCTCACCTATTGCGCTGAAGGCTGATCACTAACGACCACAGCCATCAAGCGCCGCAGGCGACGAAAGAAATCAGCTGAGAAGCGATCTCAGATGCTTAAGCTCCTTCATTGCTTCCGCCTTATGAGTTGTCCCTGGTCCGTTGCTTCCCATGATGGAGCTTTCTGCTTTTTCAAAAATCGAGTCCGGCTCTATTCCATGCCGCTTTTTCCCTTCTCTTAGCAGCGCTACGACCAAGTGTTCTAGTGCGTCGATTTTCGCATTAACTGTCATTAGTTTCTCCTTGGATCCGGCTCTATATCTGCCCTTAAGCATTAGCCCACAAACCCATATCACGCCACCCTGGCGAGGCCAGAGGCTGCACGGAGATAAACCATGAGCACCTTTGCAGTGTTTGGTATGACCCTCGATGTCGCCAAGACCGAGGCTCGCAAGAAAACGGCCAGCACCCGGAAGAACCCAGAAAAGCCCCTGGCGGAATCGAGCCAATCCCAGAGGCTGAATGACTGGAGCTGCTCGCAAAGCGCACCGGGAAGATCATGGGGCGGACGATTCGCCAGCTCTCGCCCATGTTCGACGCCCCGCAGTACGCCGAGCAGTTCATTGAGCTGGCCCGCAAGCCCCTAAGGTTCCGCAACATGCACATCGGGGCGAAGTCAGTGATGGTCGACGCCAAAGGCGAGCCGATCATAAAACCGAAGACGAAGGCACCGAAGGTTGGGTTCTCGGAGTGGACTCCAGTGAAGGTTGAGCGAGTCGCATGACCGATATCGTCATAGCGATATCGCCTGACCCACCCTCACCTATTGCACTTACAACGCCATAACCCAGAATTTGAATCTGTCGTTTCGATCATCCGTATACACCCATGATGTTTGGCACACGGAGCATCGATAGTGCGTGATGATTATCTTCGGGTGTCCGCTGGAATTGACGGTTGAGCTATCGAGTTCAGTCAAATGCCAATGCGGATATGGGTAGCCCTCTGCGCCTGGCCCCTTGAGCGCCTCACATTCATCGCAAGCCATATCACTCTCCCTATCGGATCATGAAGTACGGCAAGAATCTGGGCCCGGCTATTGATGCCTGCATCGACGAGACGGCACGCCTCAACCCTTAGATCCTTGCGTCCAGCCAATGATCATAAAAACGCACCCGGGTATCCAAAACCCAACATTTGCGGTGCCAATGCCTACAGCAAGTAGCGCTCACCATAATGCGAACGCAAGCCCGGAGCTCCGTTGTCAGTACCTCCAGCGCTAAGAGCTCTTAGATGGAACGAGTCGACAGCACCTCTTGATAGAGCAGAGAACGCTAAATGGAAACCAGGACCTGGAGCCACCGCATTCGGACAGAGCTTTAAGCAAAGCTTATCTTTCCCGTCCTCGACACCATACCCTATAGCGGTTTCATCCTCGAAGACCCTACGGAACCCAAGCGCCTCCAAAGCTGCATCGTAAAACCGCCCGGATTTATCTAGATCTTTCACGCCAATTGAAAGGTGGTGGAGCATTGATGCGAACCTCTTGCGAGCAACAAGACTGTATATAAACACAGCAAATCACAACCTGCATTACTCGCGTAGCAATACTTGACCCCTCCCCCTTCAAGTCAGCCGCTACAGCGGCCAAGGATGCGTTCGCCCATGAAACCACATGCGCTGACACATGAAATGCTGCTCAAGAGAGTCAAATATCAAGGCCGCGTATCAGGAACGCCAGACGAGGATGGCTACACGTCCCAGCCCCCACCTGCTCCGGAATTAAAGGCAACAACGAGACGGGCCGGGACACCTTTGTCGAGGACGAACTGCTCCAGCGCGTGCATGACAAGGCCGACGCCGGGCTACGCGATGCGGTGGATTTGGCCTATTTGACAGGCCAGCGAGTGACAGACACTCAGCTCATGGATGAGCGAGACGTGCGTGATGGTCAGATCTAGGTACTGCTGGGAAAAACGAAGGCCAAGCGGCGTATCGAGTTAACCGGTGAACTGAAGGTTTTGATTGATCGAATCAAGGCCCGGAAGTCCGGACACAAAGTCCGCTCGACGCGGCTGATCGCGGCAGAAGATGACACTCCGATGACGGAGGCGATGTTACGCAGAAGGTTTGATATGGCCAGAGAGGCTGCAGGAGTTGAAAAAATTGACTTCCAGATGCGTGATATGCGCGCCAAGGCTGAATCGAGTGGAGATATCATGCAAGCCAAAGATCAACTTGGGCAGGGCTTTCACCGCCTCGGCTGGCGTCCTCACTGCCATCCGGAAGGACCGCCCAAACTGTCGGAGTTGGCTATAGAGCAGGATCGTAGTCATGGGCTGATAATTGATGGCAAGTGCCGCCATTTTCTTTTCTCCGGGTAATAAAAGGCCCGCCGAAGCGAGCCCTGAACAATTTAATGTGCCGCTAAAGGCAGCCCTGTAACGCGGTCAGTCGTTAGCTGGCAATCCAGTTGCCAACCACTACGTAATACTTTGCCTCAGAGCCTGAGCTCTTTGGCTGGATATCAACGAAGTACTGAAAACCCTCAGTGAACACTGTGTATCCGGCGTCGCGTCCCGACTGAAGCGTCGCACCCGGCGTACCGCCGAAGATTGGTTGGTTTTGCCATTCGTATTGAACGCATTTAGCCAGCACGGCATCGGACTTTTTCGAGGTCAGCACCTTGTAGGGCCCTTCCTTGCGAGCTTAGTTCATCGTCGGCGCCATGCACCCCGCCAGCAACGCCAAAGCCACCGCCCCTATCAAAACTCGCATAAATTCCGCTCCTTGTGAGATCGGCAGACGATAGCACCCAGGGGGCGGAAACGAAAAAGCCCAGCTCAGGGCTAGGTTTTGTGTTGCAAGAAATCTGATGTTAAATGGATACCTGCCCCTCCCCCGTAGACGCAAAGGACTTGCTGTCATGCCCCCACTGAGCCGAATAGCTCTTGCCCTCACCTTTCTGCTGACATCAACTGCCGGCGCTGCCGATGACGAAATCTCCCAGGAATGGGCACGTCTGATAAAAGCAGATTTCCAAGACGGCTGTGTGAGTCGATTGGACGAGTACCTATCCACCTTTGGAAGCAACGGCGTTCGCCTCGGCACATGGCTTGTACAGACCTGTGAAGGCAACTTTGAGTATTTCGCGAATTATTATCCGCCAGGCGTGAAGCCTGAGAAGAAGCGGATCGACGTAAGCAGGAGGCAGAAGCTTCGTCCACTCACGCCGGCGCAGCTGAAGAAAATGTACTCGTTGAAAGGATGACGCAACAGGAAGGAAGAATGCCCAGCTGGATGCTGGTCTCTTTCTGGCGGCCGCGACAGGCAAAGAACGACTGATAGCCCCCAACTCTCTCCTGTCGCTGCCTGCTCATACAAAAAAAGCCCAACGCGGGGCTGGGCTTCGAGCATGGCATCCTAATTGAAGTAGCCGGTTCTGCGCAGTTGATGGCTGTAGAACCAGACGCCAATCAACAGGGCTGCTTTCAGGGTAGCCGGCAGTACGTACCAGGCAACCTGCACATACATGCTTGCTGGGACCCGTAAAATTTCCGGCATCATGCTCGGGATCAACACGGGCCCCAGAAGCAGTGCGCCCAATAAGCACCGTGAGGATTTTTCACTGCGGCACCACAGCAATAGGCCGCCCGCGGTCAAAAGGATGCAGGTCAGTACAGGAGCTAGCATCCATATCGGTCAAATATCGCCCATTCTGGCCAAGTCCCAGCCTTCGCTAGCCAGCCAATAGGAAATTTTAAGTGTGAGGAATAGGCAGTAGATCACCGCGAAGGTGACCAGTGCCGGGCGTGAAGCATTCCGTACCAAAGGTGCACTTTTATCCATAATTCCAAATCTGAAAATATGACTGACCAATCCAGTCAACCGATGCAGTCTACCGAACGCTTAGTGGATCAAGAAGCAGCCGAAGTAGCATCGCGTGAACCGAAAAGATCAAGAAGCAGCATCTCAGGCGGGCTTTTCAGGGCATTACCCTGGCTTTCGCTACCGCTCCACTGCACCGGCGTAAGCTACTACAACTGATCTTGATCGAGCATCCAGCATGGATGGAATGCCAGTAACGTCCGGTGCAGGACCGAGAGTAGCCTCTTGCCTTCTGTATTTGGCCAGGAGGCACCATGTCGTCACTTCTCTTCTACACGGACGAAAACGAAGTAATTGTGGCGACTGACACCCTTCTACATTATTCCGTCGATACGGCTCCAGGCTTTACGAGCAAGGCAATCGCTATCCCTCACTTGCGCATGATCATTGCAGCGACAGGCTCCGCTGTGCTTTTCAGTCGCTGGGGAGGCCTTGTGAATTACCAAGGTGCTTCCATCAATGTAGATGCGGTCGATGCTCATGCGACCAAGGCCCTTCAATCCCTCTGGGGCGAATTGAATGCTCAATTCCCCGCCCTCCGTCAACAGACGGCAACCGTCTATCACTTCGGGGTTTCCGACAATACTGGAGCAGTCCATGGATTCGCTTACCGTTCAGTGTCGGACTTTAAATCCGAGCGTTTAGATTATGGCCTTGGCGTGAAACCGGAGCTTATGGATAAGTCGGGGATAGACTGGAACTCTTTTCCACTTTCTGCTCCAGCCATAATGCAGGCGCAGACTCTGCAAGAGAGCAGCAAAACCAGCAATCGCGTTTACATCGGCGGATCGGTGCAGGTCACCCATCTTACAAAGGGTGGATTCTCAAGCTACTCCATGGGCCAACTATGAAGAAACGTATTTGTACCGCCAGTAGCTGACTGTAACTTCTCGCCAGTACCCACCGTAGGTGTCCCGCTTGCTGTCCCGGTTGTAGAGGTGATGCAGGATCGACCCGGGCGCAGGAAAGTGCTGGGGCTCTGTTTTAAGCACGCCATCGGCCAGGTATACCACGGCGTGGTTCGGCACCTTCGACCGGATCTGCATCAGCACGATGTCGCCGTGCTGCGGCGCGCTGACTTGCGTGAAGCCGGCAGCCGGCAGGTTCTCCAGGTACAGATTCCCGCCCCTCTCCCACCAACCGTCTTCCCGCTCGTACTGGCCCAGGTCGATGCCCATTTCGCGACAGTAAAAGTCGAGGATGATGCTCAGGCAGTCGTGCACGCCGTGGGCGAACTAACGCCCGATCAGCGGGGCTTGGTAGCCCTATGCAAGAGTCTCTGGTAGATCTGCGCGGCATGGTTTACGAGTTCCGCAAGCGCTGCGGACGCCTGAACGCCAAACCCCGACAGGAGTACACTTGTACTCCACCCGCAAAAACCTCATCCCCCCCCCTTCAAAGTCAGCGCTATAGCGGCCAAGGACGAAGTCATGCCTGAAGAAATCAAACTGATACAGCCTGCGCTTGTCGTGCGCGACGAGATGGGTTCGTTTCAACACCCAGATATGCCCGACTTCGACGCGGGCGACAGCGAGAAGTGCAAAGCCTGGATAGCGGAACAGGGCCTGACGGTTGCGCAGGTGTGAGGAACTGTCCGAACTGATCGACGAGGATCGCCCCAAGGCGTTCTTCGATCACATCCGCAACAAGGACTACGGGCTGTCGCCGGAGATCCCCACGGACAAACGCACCCTCAACCAGTTCCGCCGCTTCACGGGCCGGGCCGAGGGGCTGTCCATCAGTTTCGAAGCCCACCTGCTTGGATCCAAGGTTGAGTTCGACGAAGCTGGCGACACGCTGACGCTGCACAATCTGCCAACGCAGTTCACCAATCAGCTCAAACGCTGCACTTAAAGCCGGGAATCAGCCAGCGTGAGTAGTCGATAACCAAGGGCTGGGAGGTCGGCATAGATCAAATCCTTGATATCTGTCCAGCATTTATCCTTATCGTCGTCTTTGAGGTAGTTCACAAGACACGTGAGGTGGCGACTCATATCCTTTTTTCGATGCCATTCCTCACCGCCCAGATCGCTCAGAGGCTGCGCAGACTCTTTTAGTGAAGCTGCTAGAGGAAGAAGTTCGGGGGCGTCCAAATCATCCCACCGCCGATGGATTTCAAGTGCTTTCTGGTTGAACTGGTGAAACGCCTTTAGCTCGGTAATTCCCACCATAAACTTCTCCTTGATCCGGCTCCATGCCAGGCCATCAAGCAATAGACCAAAAACCAAACTCACGCCACCGCAGCTGATCGCGGAGGCCGATGCACGCGTGGAAGAAGCCATGGCAAAATTTTACTACCAGATAGGGCCGCCAACCTGCCGGCCCAAACCGCGAAGCTGAGTGGGCTTGGCCGCCTGTGTTTAGCGGCATGGTCGACGCTGAAACCCGCAAGGAGGCAAAGGCCCTGATCGAGGAGCTGTACGAACGCCAGTTCCCGATGCGCGTTCTGCGCTCAGACATGAGCGATCACGCCTACCTCCTGCACATCCAGGAACTGCACGAACATGACACGTACCTGCTCCGCCGCTTTGAAGACACCGCCTGCAAAGAGTGCGGCACGGTGTTCAAGTTGATCGACAAGTACAACGATCCGAACACTGAAACGACCAGCCACGACTACTGCACGGAAGCCTGCAAGCAGGCCGCACGGTTCCGTGACGTGCAGGAGTTCCGCCTTGTTAACGAAGGGCGGTCACCTGAGGTGATCTATCAGGTACGGCAGAAGTCCACCGGACGGGTCTACGTCGGCCAGACCACTCAGCCATTCACGCTACGGTGGTGGCAGCACCTAAGCAATCCAACCGCCTGCAAGTTCCATTCGGCGCTGGGCAGCTCGGACATCACCGACTGGGAATTCTCAGTGATCGAGGCGATCGCCTATCCCCAAAACTGTACCAATCGAGCGGCCTACATCACTCAGCGGGAAAGTCACTGGATCGAGGCTCTATCTGCGGTAGAGACAGGCTTCAACACCATTCGCCCTGCCGGGCCGGTCGATCAAACCCAGGTTTCGCTTCCTCTCGCAGACTTGGCCTGACCATCCAGCGCTACCTATGTGCGTTGTCCAGTCGCCACTGGGCCAGCTCTTTCAATCGGCTATCAAATAGGGCCGAGAATCTTGGCTGCAACACGTGAGACTCAACCGTCAGTTCAGGTCGATTCTCTGCAAGCAATCGCTTGAGACCAGTCTGGAAATCGCCTGAGGTTACAAGCTTGATGGCCGCCTCGACTGGCCCATGCTGTCTGTTCATCCTTTCCCATATGGTCGGGTTGTACTTGATCCTATTGCACTCCTGGATGGCCTCTTCGATTGCCCTCGCAAACTCTGCTCTTAGCGCTTCCATGATTTCCCCTGAAGTAGTCCAGACGCCTATTTGGCCAAAGTAGCGTACCCCGCCCTTCTTGATACGCGCCACTGCGGTGAGGGTGGCTCACTCGTGGAGAAAAGCATGAACGACTACACATCGCTGACCAACCCATGTTCCGGCATCAAGGGCAATAAAGAAACAGGACGGGACACCTATGTCGAGGACGAACTGTTCAAGCGCGTGCACGACAAGGCCGAAGCAGGGCTACGCGATGCGATGGATTTAGCCTATTTGACCGGTCAGCGGGTGACAGACACCAGGCTCATGGATGAGCGAGACGTGCGTGATGGCCAGATCTGGGTGCTTCAGGGAAAAACGAAAGCCAAGCGGCGTATCGAAGTAACTGGTGAACTGATGGTTTTGATTGATCGAATCAAGGCCCAGAAGTCCGGACACAAAGTCCGCTCGACGCGGCTGATCGTGACAGAAGATGGCACCCCGATGACGGCGGCGATGTTACGCAGGAGGTTTGATATGGCCAGAGAGGCCGCAGGAGTTGAAAAATCCGACTTCCAGATGCGTGATTTGCGCGCCAAGGCTGGCACAGACAAGGCGGAATCGAGCGGAGATATCATGCAGGCCAAAAATCAACTTGGGCATACCACCGTAGTGATGACCGAGCAGTACATCCGCAACCGCAAAGGCAAGAAGGTCTCACCCACAAAGTGAATTGCGGAGCAGTATTTGAAATTGCGGAGCAGTTCAGGATAAGGCTCACTCAAAAAAACCGTGCAAGCCCTTGAAATAGATGGTGCCCGAAGCCGGAATCGAACCGGCACGCCCTTACGAGCGGGGGATTTTAAGTCCCATGCGTCTACCAGTTTCGCCATTCGGGCGGTAGCGCGATAACGCGACACTGGAACAGTCCATCGGCATTCAGCCGTCCAGTGCTTGAAGCAGGGTGTGGAATATATACATCCAACCCTTATGAAGCAAGGTCGAGTCCGGCAAAAATGCCTTCTTCCTCACTCAGGACCGAACGTAAAAAACATTGTAAATCATGGATCTACAATATCTGGACACTTCTCAGCGGTGTGAACTGCTCACCCTCGTAGCCACTGGGCAAGGCGGCAAGCCTAACATGGCGATAATTAGCCAACCAACTGATTTTTAAAGACTTATTGTTTTGAGTCAACCTCGAATGAGGTTGACTCAATCACGTTCCATGGAACCTTCGATCTTGAGGGGCGGCCCATGAAGCTCAGGCCTCAGCGACAAAGCCCAGCGAAAGCTTGAGCGTCTCATCTTGAGGTTGGGCCTGTGCGGCGTCCAGATGGGCGGAGAAATCCCTCTCTACTTCAGCTTCAACCTCGGCACCTTTGACTTGAGCAACCGTACGGTTTTGCTCCAGTACCTTCGATAGTTGGGCATAGGTGTAATTAGGGGGTGGCGTGCTTCCCAGGTACATGGGGATCCTCCTTGATTTCGAGTCGACTGCTAACACAGGTCGAGGCGTAAATAGCTAATTCAGGCATTAAAACCGATGGTGACACAGCCAGGGGATAGTACAGGCAGCGCCAGAATAACGCACAGCAACAGAAAAAGAGTTCGCCCAGCACACATGACCTCGCCATCCATGAACCGGTAAAGAGTCATGGATACCGGGCGAACAGCCCAACGCTATGCGCTCGGGATGACATGTTCAACTGTCAGCAATGATCGGATGACCACTCAACCGGCATAGTTGGTAAAACCACCGGCGAAGGCCCTGCGTCCGGCCCGAAGCTCGGTACGCAACTCGCCAATCAGATTGGAGATGTCCCGCACGCTGGTGAGATGGGCGGTCGATACGCCTGTCAGCAACAAATCGACTCGACCCGATTCGGCGTCGTAGATCTTGATGGTCAATGAACCATTGGGATTCGTGTTGCAAGTACAGGAAAGAGGGAGAAAGCCGGATTCCAGTATGTGGCATAGCTCGCGGGTGGAGAGCATGGCTTTCTCGCTTGTGAGGGATTTTGTGGATTTTTCCCTTTAAGAATAGGCCAGCTCTGTTCGCTACGCGTCGAAAAAACTCAGGGGACTGTTAACTGCTCCACAGTTCTGCAGCGGAATCGGGACAGTAACTGGGTAGTACCTGCAGACAGAGCCAATCAACTCTTCTGCTGTTCATGCCGCTATGCTTTTTTCGGCGATCTGTGTAAGTTTCAAGCGATGAACCTGTCCTCTAAATCTCACTGCCCATCGATTATTAGCCACCTCATCGACCGGGTGGGATAGCGGCTGTTCAACCAGTCAGCACCCGCCTCAGAGGCGGAGACTCATGACCGCTCTTCTGAGGCCTCAAACCAAGGAGATGCAGCATGAACCGACCATCCCCCGCTGTTTTGCACCTGCTGTGCGGCAAGATCGCCTCGGGCAAATCCACACTCGCCAAACAACTGTCACAGACTCCCGGCAGCGTATTGATCTGCGAGGATCAATGGTTGGCGCAGCTGTATCCAGACACCATCCATTCGATTGCGGACTACCTGCTGTATGCCCAGCGGCTTGGAAGTGTGTTGGAGCCTTTGGTGGTGGACACATTGCGCGCAGGAACCAGTGTCGTTCTGGACTTCCCAGCCAACACCCTCGCCCAGCGGGCATGGCTACGATCCTTGGCCGACCGGGCCGGGGTGCAACATCAGTTGCACCTGCTGAATGTCGATGAAGACACTTGCCGCAAGCGACTACACGAGCGCAATCGTCAGGGAGACCATCCCTTCTCCACCAGCGAAGAACAATTCGAACTGATCTGCCGCTACTTCGTACCCCCACAGGCAAATGAAGAACTGCAAATCGTTGACGGTTGAAACGCGCTACCCGGTGAGCCTCGGGCAGCAGTGACAGTGCTCTGCACTGCTGTCACACAGCAAAGATGGAAAAACCTATCAGCAAGAGACTCGAATCGTTCAATCAGCGAGAAAAACCAAACCTTCTGACATAGCTGTCTTCTAGATAGCGGCACTCGCCAACCGGGCCGTTAGGATCGCTCGCCGAGAGATGCAATGGCATGTTCTGCTGCCGGCAGCGCAGGATCTCATCCAATGCCTCGGCTCTTTCCCTATCGGTTTCAGCGTTGAACCGGACAATGTAGATCCCGAGAACCACTGCAATACCCACGATTGAGAGTACCAGCGTCCTGAATCCGCTCTCACTGTCATCCCTTTCGCCATCATGTTGGCTCATCAGCATCCCGCCGTGAATACACAAACTGCTGTCGCATCAAAGGTGCGTACTGTAACAGTTCTGTGGGTGCACACTGGAGCTCCCACTGAGCACCTTGCACGCGCAACAGGCGTATGCGGCAGGCCAGGTATTCGCGAGTGCTGTCAGAGCAGGAAAATCATTCAAAGAGGGGCTACCTGGACAAATTCCAGGCAAAAAAAAGCCCAAGCAGCTGATGGATACTTGGGGCTAAAAATGCATAAACCGTGGTGGGTGAACGCAGGGCCATAGTAACGGAACAGTACATTCTGTAACAAGATATTTTGAGGAAAAAAGTGCAAATAAAATCACCTAAGTCATTAATTATTCACACTTTTTTTGAGGTATTGACTTTTTCTAGGCAGCGTCTTCCAGACTCAGTATCTGGATTCGCAACACAGTGCCTTGCTGCACCAAGCAACCTTTTGCGCCTTAAACGAAAGCGCACTGAAAATTCACACAATCGCAACAGACAGATACTGGGACTCACCTTAAATTGCCGGCACTTGCCTGAATGGAATGAGCTGGTATGAATGACTTTCTCGATACCCTGCCCTTGCTGCTCTGCGTGACCACCTTTGCCTGGTGCTGCTGGGGGTAAGGGCTCAAGCCTGCCTTCGAAGGTAAAGCTCCCTACGATCCCGACATATCTCTTCTTCCCTCCATCCTGCTAGATCGATCTCACGCCGGCTCGACGAGCCTGTTGCCACTCCAGAGCGCTTGCCCGATATCCCGCGCACGGCTCAGGTGAGACGCCGCCTCCCCTGCCTCCGAGTCGCACAGCAGTTGCGAAGTCACGACACGAGCTCCGCAGTAATCGAAGATCCCATGATCGATCTGGGCCCTCATGGCTGCAAGATAACCGTGCCGCTCATAGGTACCGGCATCAGCCCCGGCGACACCCACGAGATGCACCTGAAGCCGTCCGAGCTTTTTCTCAAGCTTGGCGTCCGCTTGGAAATCAAAGGCCCAGCCATTGGAGAACACCCGGTCAATCCAGCCCTTGAGCAATGCCGGCATGGACCACCAGTACACCGGGTAGACCAGGACCAGGGTATCGGCACGATCAATTCGTGCCTGTTCCGCCACCACATCGGCAGGAGGCTGCGCCTGGATGCGATGGACCACGATATCGGCGGCACCAAAGCAAGGATCGAATCCTTCCGCCCAGAGATCGGCGATCTCGGAAGTGTTTCGAGGGTCGGCCACCTGCAGCCCCTCGGCAATCTGCCGCGCAAGGTGCTGAGTGAGGGACCGGGGATCGTGATGGGCGACAACAATAA
Source organism: Pseudomonas sp. Fl5BN2 (assembly GCF_009908205.1). NCBI lineage: Bacteria > Pseudomonadati > Pseudomonadota > Gammaproteobacteria > Pseudomonadales > Pseudomonadaceae > Pseudomonas > Pseudomonas sp. Fl5BN2. The sequence continues at coordinate 100,315 of NZ_JAAARL010000011.1, forward strand.
GTGCATGCACGGCGAATACTCCTGCGAGCGGATTGCGCTGAATGATGGGGGACTTATATACTTTTAGTAAATTACGACCTATAAGTTACTTTTGGTATATAGCCATGTCAAGCAGCGAGAAAACCGCTTCTCATCCGGCACAACGACGCCGAATGTCCCGGGAACAGCGCCTGCAACAGCTGATGACTGTTGCCTGGCAGATTGTCCGTGAGCGCGGCACCGAGGCGCTGACCCTGGGCAACCTTGCCGAGCAGGCAGGCGTCACCAAGCCTGTTGTCTACGACCATTTCGCTACCCGAGCAGTACTCTTGGCGGCGCTGTATCAGGACTTCGATCAGCGCCAGACCGCCCGGATGGATCAGGCCCTGCAAAATAGCGAGCCGACCCTGGCCTCTCGCGCCACCGTGATCGCCAGCGCCTATGTCGACTGCGTGCTGCTCCAGGGGCGCGAAATACCCGGGGTCATCGCCGCCCTGGCAAGCTCGCCGGAGCTTGAGGCCATCAAGGGTGAGTATCAGAAGATCTTCCTGAAAAAATGCCGCGACACCCTGGAGCCTTTCGCTGCCGGCCAGGTCATTGCAACCGCGGGACTGCGGGCGATGCTCGGTGCCGCCGAGGCTGTTTCCCATGCCGCAGCCCTGGAAGAAATCACTCCCGCCCAAGCCCAGGACGAACTGCGCGCAACCATCATGGCAATGGTCGAGAGGGCACGAGCAAATGCGTCCGCAGCCATCCCTATCGCCAACGATTCCCTCCCCACCAATGGATCTTGAAGGACGCCCCCTGAAGCGCTCCGGCAAGGACGCTGACCCGCCCTGGAAACCACTGCTCATACTGCGCCTGTGAATCATGCACGCAAGACTCTGCATGGCGCCCTCCAGGCCTGGAGCGCGTAAGCTGCAGGCATTACATCTGTACAACGACCGAGATCATCATGTCGCTCCATCCGCATCAGCCAGAAGTTCCCGCTGCAGACACAGCTTCGCCGCCCTTGGTTGAACACGGTGAAACGCAATCGCTCAACCCGGGCTCCGACGCCCTCCAAGTGCTCTCGGTCTTTGACTTCGACGGCACCCTCACCCGACACGACAGCTTCGTGCCCTTTCTGCGGTTTGCATTTGGTCAGCGCGAGTTCAATCGGCGAATGCTCAGGTTGGCCTTGCCGAGCCTGGGGTTTCTGGCGCGCCGGGTTGACCGTGACCAGCTCAAGGCGCAGTTGATCGCGACCTTTCTCAAAGGCGTGGAGGTGACGTGGGTCCAGCAGCAAGCGCAAGCGTTCTGCCAACAGTCCTGGACCCGGCTGATGCGTCCGAGCGGCCTGCAGGCAGTGGCCAGCGAGATCCAGTCCGGGGCCTTGGTGACCCTGTGCTCGGCCTCTCCTGCATTGGTCCTGCAGCCCTTCGCCACGCGTCTCGGCGTCAGACTGATCGGCACTGAGCTGGAAGTGATCGACGGTGTCCTGAGCGGGAGAATCCTCGGCCACAACTGTCGGTGTGAAAACAAGGTGCTGCGCCTGGAAAGCGTCTATGGCCCGCTGAGCCAATATCGCCTGCGCGCCTGGGGCGACACCCGGGGGGACCGAGAGTTGCTGGCCGCGGCACAAGATCCTCACTGGCGGCACTTTCACCCTGCCTGGCGCCGCAGCAAACCCTCCGGGTCTCGTCCTTAATCGGCAACGCCCGCCAGCCGTTCGCGCATGCTGGCGCTGGCGGCTGGCCCCGCCTGCACCGTGCACTCCTCCAACGGCACAAGCTGGCCATTGACGACAGCCACCATTACCGTCTGCACCGGCTGCCCGGTCGCGCGCTGGACAATCTGCACACTCTCGCCCTCAGGCGCGAAGTGGCGATTGCCCCAGGCCACGAAAGCCATGAGCACGACACGGAAATCCTCGCCCTTGGCAGTGGGCACATATTCATAGCGCAAAGGTCGCTGGCTGTAGGCCTGGCGTTCCAGCAACCCAGCCTCCACAAGGGAGTTCAGGCGCCGCGTCAACATATTCGGGGCGATCTCCAGGCTGCGGGAAAACTCATCGAAGCGCCTTAAGCCATGCAACGCATCGCGCATGATCAAAATACTCCACCACTCGCCCACTCGCTCCAGACCGCGAGCGATCGGACATTCGGCGTCAATCAGACTTTTTCGTTGCATGGCTGGCTCCCGCGCGGCACCTCAAATATTTATGGATTCGGATGTTACTTTCATGATGATAGTATCGTCCACGTTTCGTTGTGTTGTTCCCCACCCAAACAAGCTGAAGGAGCAGGACCTGCATGAGCAAACGCATCGTAGTCACCGGCATGGGCGCAATTACTCCACTGGGTTGTGGGGTCGAGCAGATATGGCAGCGCCTGTTGGCGGGACAGTCCGGCATCCGCCAGTTGCCGGAGGAGCTCATCGGCGAGCTGTCGACCACCATCGGCGGCCAGGTGCCTGACCTGGCCCAGGACCCGCAGGCCGGCTTCGATCCGGATCAACTGCTGGCGCCCAAGGAACAACGCAAGATGGACCGCTTCATCCTCTTCGCCCTGGCAGCGGCAGAAGAGGCCCTGGCCCAGGCCCAGTGGAAGCCGGATACCACCGAAGCCCAGGAACGCACAGCCACCATCATTGCCACCGGCGTGGGAGGATTTCCGGCCATCGCCGAGGCCGTGCGAACCACCGACAGCAAGGGGCCACGACGCCTGTCGCCGTTCACCATTCCATCCTTCCTGAGCAACCTGGCCGCAGGTCACGTGTCGATTCGCCACGGCCTCAAGGGACCACTGGGAACACCGGTCACCGCTTGCGCCGCCGGGGTTCAAGCCATTGGTGATGCGGCACGGATGATTCGCGCGGGTGAAATCGACATCGCCGTCTGTGGCGGTGCAGAGGCGACGATTCACCGCGTCAGCCTGGGCGGTTTCGCCGCAGCAAGAGCCTTGTCCAGCGAGTACAACGACTCCCCGGAGCGCGCCTCACGCCCCTTCGACCAGGCTCGGGATGGTTTTGTCATGGGTGAAGGTGCCGGCCTGCTGGTTATCGAGTCCCTGGAACACGCCCTGGCCCGTGGCGCACAGCCCATCGCTGAACTGGTGGGTTATGGCACCAGCGCCGACGCCTATCACATGACTGCCGGCCCGGAAGACGGCGACGGCGCCCGCCGCGCCATGCAGCAAGCCTTGCGCCAGGCGGGTATCGAGGCCTCCCAGGTCCAGCACCTGAATGCCCACGCCACGTCCACTCCGGTGGGCGACAAAGGTGAGCTGGCGGCCATCAAGACCGTATTCGGCACCGCTAGCGACCTGGCCATCAGCGCCACCAAGTCCGCCACCGGTCACCTGCTGGGAGCTGCGGGGGGGATCGAAGCGATCTTTACCATCCTCGCCCTACGCGACCAGATCGCTCCCGCCACGCTCAACCTGGAGAACCCGGATGCGGCCGCCGAGGGCCTGGATCTGGTTCGCGGCCAGGCACGTAAAGTGGCCATGCAATACGCACTGTCCAATGGCTTCGGGTTTGGTGGGGTCAACGCCAGCGTGCTGTTCAAACGCTGGGAATAAGCCGGCGGATTTTCGCCGTCGAACTCGGTTGAGGCTCCAGCCCAGGCAAGCTGCAGTCTCAACCGTGCTCAATCGAAGCTCCCGGGTACCGCCGACTACGCGGGCTGATCCGACAGCATCCTCACAGTTTGCAGCTGTACTGGTACTCAAAGGGAAACAGCAACGTGTCCACCGCGGCAGAGAATGGTGCATCCAGCGCCAGCAGCGGCCACAGCACCCCGTTGTTGTTTTCCGCCAGTGCCCAGTCCATTCGAACGCCAATGTAGGGACAGGTTTCGGGAGTCGTTCGTACAATCAGAGCCATGCAGCCACTCACACAAAACAGCGGCACCAGCAACAACAGGTTAAGCAACACGCAACATCCTTGTTACTTTCATTGGTGAGCGCCATAGGCACCGCGACACAACAGCAATCACTGGCACGAATCAACACTCAGCCATCAAGCCTTGTAATCGCAGTGAATCTGCAGGCTTTCCGTGTGATTGCGATGAATCTCGAAACCGCATTGCCTCAGCGTTTCCTTGACCTCATCCACGACAGCCGAATACCGAGCTTTTAACCGTTCTTGACAAACAAGCGAGGTAAATACGCCCAGGGGCAGAAAACGCAATCTCTTGCCATTGAGAACAATCGACACGTCGACATGAGAGCCGTCCACATCATGGCCATTGGAGCCGAAGATATCCTCCAGCTCGTGTTTGCGCTGCGGATAACACAGGCAGAACAACTTGATACCCAACCACCGTGACAAGCTTCTGAAAAAACCCAGGTAACTGCTTCTGTTCTCATAACCCCGAGTCACCAGCAGTTGCACCGAACGTGGCAATCGTGACTGGACCTCGACCAGTTGAAGAAATACTTCCCTCTCCATCAGCACCTTTGAAGAGGGCCAACGCGGCCCCACTCTCAGGCCCTGGTTGTCGCCCTTCGTCAGTCTCATCATGCAAATCGGCCTTGGTTATCTTCGCGGGTCAAAATGGTACACAGACTGAAGGCACTGCTGCTGAAAATTTCAGCCTGGAGCGCTTTCCAGGTGTGTGAGTGCAATTCCCGGATTGAGCACTACTCTGCATTGAGGTCTCCCCCCATTCCATTGATCTTTTTTCGATGACAGCGAGTAGGCAGTTTGGTTATCCTGATAATGGCTCATAGCCATTATTTATGTGAACAGTGACCACAGAGGCTGTATGTACGACTTAACGAACCTGCTCATTGCAGATAGCGGTTTTGGAATCAACGTCCTGCAAGTCACAGCCGAGCTGGTGGCGGGGGCGCTGAACGAGCTTCTGGCGAGCTCGGCAGATGGCGCCGACATCAGCCAAAAGCTGGATTACTCCATTTTGACGATCTACCAGGACAAGCTCGAAGCCGCCATCCGCGACATGAGCCTTCCACCACTGCCGGTACTTTCTCCAGCCAATGCCCTGTGCTGACTCAGTGACACTTTCGCCTATCGATCACCTCGCCCTGAAACTCGGTCCTGCACTCACTCCTTTCTAGACCCGACACCACCTGACTCGCGCTGCCTGTTGGGCGCAGCTTCTGTTCATCTGTCTTTTGCCGCGATCAACTATCCGTCGTGCTACGGGGCGCTCAACATGATGGATTACGTGGTGGAAGATTCGGGCCTCACCGGGCATGCAAGCAGCGCGCTTCATCAGAAGCAGCGCTTCTTGCTCAAACTATGCCCAGTAAAAACGCCAGTCTCGTCATCAAAACCACAAAGCTTTCACCTTTATCTGACAAAGGCGCTACAACTGCGCGCCTACTCTAGTCCCCGTTATGGGTTGATCTAGGGAGGCAGATAAAACAGTCCTGAAAACAGGGACTCAGCGGGTAACGTTAACGTAATCGCAAAGACTAAGACGCATTGGTGCAACCTACTCAGTCAGGAGTTATCTATGTCCATCGGAGCAGTATCAGCTTCAAACCCTGTGACTATTAACGGACAAGGCTCTGCCCAGAACCCGCCCACGACGAAAGCCACTCAGGCCACGTCCACGGCCACCAGCAATGTTGAAGCAGCGCTGAAAGAGGCCACCGAGACGGCGGCGCAAACCGCTCAAGAGGCGGGACATGGCGATCGCCAGGCTCAACGCTTGATACAAAAGCACCACCACCAGACTGCAAGCACCGCAGCACCGGCTTCTGGAGTGGTAAATGGCAGCGGGCAAATAACCGGCGAGATCATAAACACTAAAGCTTAACCCCTTGATGTCATGCCAAAGGCTGGCGAGCCCTGCTCACGCAGGACTTTCCAGTTGCATTCAATGCATTGCCGCAGTACCGATTTTGCAACTCTACCTCCAGCGCTTCTCCCCTTCCCCTCCTATACTGTTGGTCGCTTCGAATTGCACTCCGCCGGCGAATTGACCGTCCCCCTGCAACATAAAGAACAGGCCGAATAGACGGTATTCCAAGACTCTCCCGTGGTTTTAGCTCCACCCGAGCGTGAGTGATGTGCCAAGCCGCGAGCAGAAATCATTGCAAATTCTGCCAGATCAATAGTGTCAGTTACCTCCACCTCGACTAGCCTGAGTCATCATCGCGGTCTATGGTGATTCAGAAATGCGTGCCGTAAACGGCAAGAGTGAAAGCAAGAGCCTGGATGCCCTTTGGGTTACTGGCGGGGCCCTCCAGGATACTGCCGAAGCCTCCTCTTACTATTGCCGATGTAACAAGCGTCATGGTCATGCTGTGAACATGGCTCGACAAAATCATCCTGCCGCCTCTAGTAGTCCACGTTTGCGCTCGATCCGCTGTCCGCGCTCAGCCAAGAGCACCAACAACTCATAGCCATAGGAAAGGGCGTGATGCTACTAAAAAAAGCCTCCATTTTTTCCACCGAGTGGGCCGAGGCCAAGCTCAAGGTGGGCCATGTCATCCTGTTCGTGGCGGTGGTATGTATTTCATTAATTGCAATAAGCACCTGGGGAATTTTCAACTCTCTGGAGTACCACCTTCACGACAAAGAAACGGAGATGTCAAATCTCTCCAAGACTTTGTCATCTAACATCGAGGCCACTTTAACCCAGGCTGACACAGTACTTTTAGTGATCAAGGAACGCCTGGAAGCCGAAGGCGGTAGTACGGAAGATTTGAAGAAACTGGAAGAATTGCTAAAAATACAACAACAGCGCCTGCCTCAAATACATGGCTTTTTTATCTATGATGAGCAAGGTCGCTGGTTGCTCAACTCAAATGGAGTCATTCCAGCCGGAGCAAACAATTCAGATCGTGATTATTTTATTTACCACCGCGATCATTCCGACTCAGGACCTTATCTAGGCCCATCAATACGGAGCCGCTCAACAAACGAGTGGATCATGACGATATCCCGTCGAATCAATCACCCTGACGGGAGCTTTGCCGGGGTAACGATAGCTACAATTTATCTTAAGTATTTCCTCAGTCTGTATGACGGCGTAGACATGGGGGAAAATGGTCTGATCAGTCTGGCGAGTACAAGCGGCCATATTGTAGTGCGCAAACCCTTCCGCGACTCAGATGTCGGCACCGACATATCAAAAGGTCAAGTATTCGCTTTACTGAAACCTGATGTAAGTTCAGGCACTGCAACCATAAGGTCTTATATCGATAACGTAGAGCGGGTCATTGGTTTTCGACGCATTAGTGGATACCCACTGGTCATTATCGCCGCCTTTGATAGGAACGAGATCCTCGCCGACTGGCGCAAAGAGTCTTTTGCCAGCCTGATCATGTCCTCCATACTGCTGATAATACTTAGCATAATAGGCTATCGACTGATCAGGCTGATGAGTCAGCAAATTCAGGCACAAAGAGAACTACAGGCGCAACAGAACAACTATATCGAAGTCAATAAATCCCTTGGCTTGATGGCTCTCGAAGACGCACTGACACAACTCGCCAATCGCCGTCATTTTGATTTTTTTCTAGATACAGAAGTTACTCGAACAAAACGCAAGCTAGACGGTACCGCGTTAATAATGATCGATGTCGACCTGTTCAAAAACTACAATGATCATTACGGGCATGTACAGGGTGACGAGTGCCTGAAAACGGTGGGCGCCATTATCAAGAAAAATGCCAACCGAATCGGTGATCTCGCCGCCCGGTACGGTGGCGAGGAGTTCGCCATCGTTCTTACCGACACAGATTACGTTGGAGCTTTCTTGCTAGCCGAAAGAATCCGTCTTGATTTGGAAAACAGCAAGATACCGCACAGCGAATCGCCACTTGGCGTGGTCACTATCAGCATTGGTATTAGCACACTTTCCGGAGCTGAATTTGAAACGCCCGCAGACCTGATAAACACAGCCGATAAAGCCTTGTACGTAGCCAAGTCCAGCGGAAGAAACAGGACCGTTATTTCAAGCTGACATCCAGTGCGCCTTACCTACTTGCCAGCGCTGATGAACGGCCTTCATTCAAATAAAAGCAGCAGATACCAAACAACAAAACCACCTAATACGATGCTATGAACAATCAATAGGTCGCGTATCCCTGTTGGCCGCCCTGAGACGATCCAGTAGGTAATGACCAGTGGATAGCACAGCAGGCATGTAAGCCCCAAGGCCATGATTGCCAGCATCATTCTGATACCAGAAACGAAGCCTGGAGGACTGGCCAGGCAACCAATGAAAGCGATACTGCCCAACGCAACGATAATGATCAGGAACGCAACGATAACGCGCTGCACGACAAACTGATTTTCCATAATTCTTTACTTGCAATCCTTTAGAAAATGACTGGCTTGAGGCCTTGGTAGCTGATTGAGCACACTTTAAATGCAGATCGAAACAGCTGCAAACAAGCAATGCATCTTCACACTGACGACAGCAGAGCCTGAAGAAGTTTACGGTGCCGGGGGCAGTCCACCCCCCCAAATCTTCCGACGCGCCCTAAGCACACGCCGATTGTACTCAGGTATTAACGCAAAAAAGCCCTACAGCCCCGAATAACAAGGGCTGTAGGGCATTCCGAAAAATCCAGACAGATCCTCGCATGGCATCAAATGGCATTGTTTGGCATATGGACTGCCTCATTTTTTCCCCACGACCTCGCCTCCCTAGCCAATAACCAGTTCGCCAAATGCAACCAGGATAGCGAGAATAGGGATTCGAACCCCTTCCTGAATCTGCACAGGCCGCTTTAGGCCGATTGCTGCTGCACGATAAGAGTAAAAGATGGAGCTGTATGATGATTGATAGCCTGGAGATTCAAGAGTTCGATTACCTTGAAAAGGCGTTACTTGAAGCGAGCGTGACTTTCGGTGAAATGACACGTCACTACGCTCGCTATTTGCTCAGTCTGATTGACCACGGTGTACTTGCTAGCGTTTCTGAGCCGAAGTTGAAAGTGCTGATTCCATATATCGAAGAAAGCATCCTGCGAGAACGTATAGAAAACGATGGAGATCTCCGGAGAAAGCTTGCGCTAGAGCTCTGGGAGGTAGAGAAACAGCACCGTAAATCAGATGAAAATTTTGCGAATCTCATACGCTGTGTACTTTTTTGTTTTGAAACAGAAGAGCGCTGGATAGATGAGGGGACGGGCGATGCAACACCTATCTATCTTTACTTTCTGATTCTAAAAAAAATACTACCTGACATAAGACGAGGTTTTATTAAAAGCTTTCAAGATTTTATTGCCGCCCACAGAAGAATGGGGGCCGCTAAGTTTTGATAGGTTTGGTGTAACGTCATCAGGTCGCCGTTGATGTCGTTGAGGACTTCAACTGGCGCAGACTGGGACCGCAGGAAGTTCAACTTGGCACTGTCGGCGAAGACTTCAACGTAGCACTCACAGGAAGGGAAGCTAGGAATAAGGCGCTCGGCCAGGCGGCACTTGCCATCCATCCAGGGAATGATAGGTGGGAGACCCTAAGAGCACGGCCTTTGCTGTCAGTAGAAACGGCGGCCGGGCTCGCCGCGCTTTGCGCACAGAGCAGGTGCCTTGGCTGGACTTACAGGAGCATTTCGCGGGGAAAGCGGCCGAGGCGGAACGCCTGGAAGAACCAACCTGGGCCCACTTGGAGCGCGGTGAAAGCGCCATACAGATCAAGTGGAGGCACTATGACCGACAATCACATCCTCGTAGGCGCACAGCGCCAAGCAGAACTGGAGGCAGCGAAGGCTGCCTTTTTCATGTCCGGCTTCACGTTCAAGAGCAAGCACGCTAACCAGGACCGGGATATGAAGCTGATCGAGCGACAATTAGTGGTTAGATGGACGTGCTTCGTTCATTTGTCCAGATTCAGTAGTTCGTGCATCCGTTCGCCTATTATTCCTCGCAACCACGCAGCATGAAACTCCATTTCTTCCAGAGAAGTACCCTCAGCCAATCGATACACGAACTCCTTGTCCCTCGGCCCCTGGCACACGACGCTAAAATGGCCATCGCGGTCATACGAAGCGAGCACGTAAGGGCTGATACAAATGATGTCGCTAAATGGCACATGCACCTCTTTGGGTTTACGGGCGCGACGGGTGACAGTGAGGGTAAGCAGTTGCTGATTTTCGTCAAACGTGAAGGCCAGCACTCTAGGCGCAGAGAAAATCCACGCAAAGACCAGCCCCATGAGCACAACAAAACCAAGCAGGAACAGGATGAGCAACGACGTTGTGAAACTCGACCCATCGCTGCGCGGCACACCTTGCATCGCTTCGAGCCCGATAAGGAGAAATATCATCAACCCTAAGGCCGGTAAGAATATAAGCAACGTAAAGCAGAAACCCAAAATGGCCGCCCCAGTGCTGCCAAGGGTCAGTAAGTCCGGGTCGCGATGCCAAATAGGTGGGTGAGCGGCAGGGTTTTCAATGCTTGGTGCGGCTAGAGGCGTTGCGACGCGAAGAGGTGGACTTTGACGATTCATCTAGCAGGCTCCAGGGGTGCTGCGTAGACAGTACCACTACTGCCAGACAGTCTGGCCCAGGGGCATCGGGCTTTTTCCAGGCCTTTTCCAGTACCCACCGGCAAACGCCAGGCAATCTGGACGCTAACGAATAGACGCACACAGCGGTATCGAAGAGGTAGATCGCCCGACCATCTGGTGACTGATCGCACAGGCCCACTCGCTGGCTGCCGAGAAGTCCGCTTGTTTCCTCCAGATTCCGCGCCACGTAATCGACATAACTCAAAACGTAGCGCGCAAATTGCGGCAAGCGGGATTCACCGAATCACTCCAAATGAACGCCGAACACGACGGCGAAGAATAACCCGCCCTACTCGCAGCACCCGGAGCATTCACGAAGCTGAGTAAACCCTTTTGCCCAGGCTCAGACCTTTGTGGACTGAGTGAAAGCCCAGCCAAATGCGGCAGCTGCGATAGTGGGCCGAATCAGGTCTGTTGCTGGCGCCATACCGGTAAATATTTGCAGGCTGGCAAATACGAAGACGACAACTGCAGCAAGGATGCCCAGTACCGAAATCCAGCGAAAATATCGAGGAAACATCAAATCACTCCTTTGAGAAGGGCGCGATCATAATTGCAATAAGCCATCACATCAACGCTCGCTGCATCCGGATACAGAGGGCGGCGCCTATCCGATTAATGCTACGAACTCAGCAAAACTGCTGGCCGCCGTAAGCACGCTCCCACTTGGATCCACCTCGTCGAAGGTAACTATCGGCCATGGGCTAGCCCCTCGCAGATCGAACGCAAACAACTGCCCACCACCATCGCCGCCAAAAACAAACAAGCCAGATGCAATCTCTGCAAACAGGTCTATCTGTGAGGCGTCCGAGGCTGTTTCAGCTGGGTCGAGGCAGAAGTTGAAGAGTGGGTCGGGAAGTGGTCCCTCGCCGCCATTGCTGTATTCGAGCAATTGGTAGTACTCGGAAGGGAGATCTCGAGGCGCTGCAGAACGAAGAGCGTCCAAAGCTTCGACAGAGGCTCCCTCATTACCGATCCAATTAGAGTTGAGTTTCACAGATAGGCCTCCTTGATCCGGTCCATGCCAGTCGCCGGTAATACCCCAACCCAAACCAAATTGCCAAAGAGAACGAGGTTCTTAGGCTTTCTCGTCAGGAATCCATAGCGAACATGCTGAGGCGGCCTGGGCGATCAGCCAATCATGATCTCGCTTGGAAAACGGTCGCGGCATTTCAACTGAGACTCTGCTCGCTATGCTGTAAGCACCGCGGACTTCGTTTTCCGTGGGGGTCGCCTCCCCCATTTTGGTATTTTTTTTGAGCCCAGTGATGGATCCATGGAGAGCAAGCTCTTGCTGGAACCCATCCGCACTGCTCTCCAGGACAGTGACCGCGATAAATGCCGCATTCGAGCAGCGATCCATCTTTTCCCATTGCTTCATCTGATCTTCAGTTGCGAAAGCCGTTGCTGACACCGCAAGAGCCAAGCAGCCAACTAAAAAACGCATTGCTTGCATCCCTTCAAGATTGAGCCCGCTGCAATACCGCAACCCAAACCAAATTGCCACCACCGGCCACCGAGGGCAGTGCCTGGCTGGAGATAATCATGAGCCACAACCGCGCATACGTTCGGCAGCACTACCAGGTGCTCGCCGAGATCGGTCAGCATGCGCTACGCCAGGAACAACGGCAGGTGGCGGCATGAGGCGCATCTACCTCAGTCAGTGGCGATCCTTGCTGGTGGTAGAACGCCAGGCCCACTCTGTCTCGTCCAAGCAACTACAACGCTCAAGACTGGAGTAGCGCCCTCAGTTGCAAAGGAACCTCAATAACTTCTCTGGTAACCGGTGAGATGCAAACGTGTGTAAGGCTAGAAGTAAATGCCATAACATCTGGCGTTAGATTGCCCTCGACTAGAAATGTGAACGAGTGAAGCCCGACACTGGAAACACTTACCTTAATAGAAAGTTCGTCATCCCAAGTAACCGGATGAAGAAACTCTAGCGTGAAGGCCCTTGCTGGAGGCAGTAAATTAAAACCTAACAGGGTTCTTAATCCGGGACCGGACAACCAAACTGTAAGCGCATCATGAACGGCCTCAACAACAAAGTATGAAAACCTAGGTGTATAAACAACCCCCTCCGGATCACAGTCGCCGAACAATACCTTTCTCTTGATAATCACTGAGTTCGGCACAAGATCAATCCTTAATATTGAGTGACGGAGCTATAACAACCAAGTCGCAGCTGCTGCTTGCCCAAGGATACGATACTTTCCTCTCATCTCCACTGCATACACCAGGTGCTTGGCCAGCGACCTACGGCTGGTATCTCGCCGCGACAACAACGACATGTGGGGAATGGCTGAGCGCCTGGAATGGATCGCCGACCGCATCAGCGACGGCTACAAGAAGTGAAGAGTCCGCCCGGCCCGGGGAGCAGTCACCTTCTTCCCTGATGGCAAGGACGTAGACCGGGCGAACGCAGAAACAGTGCCACGGCGCAACACCGGCGGCGATCAGCACCATCTGAAACGCCCCACTCAACAATCGGAGCCTGCCGGCGATGGTGGGTGGAAGACACGCATGGGGTTTGACCGCCAGAGAGAACCCCTGCCAGGGCGTTCGCAAGAACAAGGAAACGCCGCACGACTATTCCGCAAACGACGTGGTGTGGAAGGCTGTCTACCAGAAAGGGGAGATCGAATTGCAGGAGGCGATGGACCTTGCCTACCTGACGGACCAGCGCCCAGCCGATGTCCGGCTAATGCGCGCTGATGATGTGGAGGGAGTGTATCTGCGCGTTGGCCAAGGCAAGACGTCCAAAAAGATCCGGATCCCTATGGAGGTCGATGGTCAGAAAAACAGCCTGGGCCTGCTCATCGAGAGAATTGTTGCCAGACCGAAAAAATCAACTCTGGCTATTTGATCGTGAACAAGTCAGGAAAGAAGGTCTCCGAGCGCATGCTGTGCCAGAGATGGGACGACGCCAGGTCAAAAGCCGTGGCGGAGGCCATCGAGCGATGGCGACCAGGGCTTGGCCCAGAAAATTGCAGGTTTTCAGTTCCGGGATATCCGACCGAAGGCAGCATCTGAAATTCTCGATTTGGACGATGCAAGCCGGCTTCTCGGACACTCAAAACAGGAGATTACGAAGAAGATTTATGTTCGCGTCGGCGCCATCGCGAACCCGACGAAATAGGAAAGTTTTGCTACGCGAGCCTTAAAGTTTTGGTACGCCGGTACTTTCACGCAGGCAATAAAAAACTCGTAGACGTTAATCTACGGGGTTTTCAATAGTGGAGGCCGAGGTTGGAATCGAACCGGCGTATGCGGATTTTCAATCCAGATAAAATTTCATGAACTTCAGTTAGTTAGTGACAAATCCGTTCCGCAAGTGGCACAGCATAGAAAAGCTGTAGCCCACGACCTACGCGAGTTATGAATTTAATTGCAGAACTGATTTTGCTGACGTCTTTAGCAGATCAGTACCCTGTGATCACCACCATCTACAGACTTCTACCCCCTCCCACAACACTTAGTGCACACTTCAAACAATGCAGTATGCGGATCAATTCACTCCACACCACTCACAAATAAATTACCATAGCCTGAATCAACATACGTACCGCTCTGATTTTCGTAAACCGCTACCTTGCCTTGCTCAGCCAGAGAATATTCTCCAACTACATTCAACGATGGACGGCTAGCAAAAAGTATAATGGTCAAATGGCGATGATTGACGTTATCAAATAATTCAACAGCCAAGTCGCGAAGCATACTATTTTTATTATAAAAAACCTCATCCATCTCGCTACCTAGCAGCCCATCAAGCTGGATAGCCAAGCAACCAGGGCGCCCCCCTGACATCTGCTCTCATATTGCGTACTTTGCGTCTTTTAGAATAGCTCTTTTCAGCCTAGTAGCCCGCGCATTTACTGCGCTGAACGCCATCCAACCCGCCCCCTCAGTCTGCTTCATTACAACGCAGCTAGACTTACCACTAACGCGCTCTAGGAACCTTCCTATTTCATCCGCTGAAAGCGACTGATTCGAGGAGACATCACTAACATCGTACACATCGAATCTAAGGTTGCAGAGCTCCCCTACAAAGGAGTCCCCAGCCCCAACAGCACTGATAATCTGTCGCGCAGCATCATTTAAAAAAGTCTCACTCCTAGATATCTTCCCCTTAAACTCGATCTGCAGAACACAAATGCATCCAGCGTGAAGTGGCATTACTTCCTTAAGAACAGGAACAACCTTATCCAGTACTGCAAGCCTTTCCTCGACCGTATTTTCCTCCCCCTTATCGACCGAAAAAGATTTGCATTCTATTTCAAGCTCGGCCATAGAGCTTGGTGCCACCAACATATCATAAACCTTCGACCCTGAACTTTCATTCGTCCAGTTTATGGCGCAACCTTGCCTAAATAGATGAACTGCAACCTGCAACTCGAACAACAAGGCCCGCATATCATGGGACTTATTTAAAGCACCTCGAACCCTGGATAAAAAATTTCGCCCACCCCCTCCCTTATTCAGCTCTACGAGCTGCGCAACAAAAGACATACCAATCAACATTTCGTCACTTGGATTTTCTTGATTTTCCGTTTTAAACCGTTCTTCCCAAGCAGCTATACCAAAAACTACGGGCTGAGCTTTTCTGATCAACGCTGCTCGAAAAGGATTCTTAGCGCTCGCCTTAGGCCATGCATCCACACGCTTCGCCCATGGTCGCTCAGGAAACAACTTGATAAACTGCTGAAATACGTTTTCGAAACTCTCAACTTCTGTTTCAGTAAGCATAAACACCCCTTGCCCCACCTTATTACGCTCAAGATCGGCGATCTAGAGGCGCCGGGCTGGCCAAGCTAGGCTTGACGTTGCCTATTGCAGCCCCATTTCCGCCCTAATTTTCTCCTAAGGCGTCGCCTTTTTTAATCACACACGTAGACATTTCGCTTTCAGGCGTTGGGCCAAGAGTTTTTCGCTTTGGCCTCTTCGGCTTTCTACACCTGACTGTGATGTAGTTCCGTATAGACGCTAGCACTGCACACGCCGATTGTGCTCGGGTATTAACGCAAAAAAGCCCTATAGCTCCGAGGAACAAGGGCTATAGGGCTTTTTTTGACAAAGCTTGATAGATCGTCGCTTGGCATTGTTTGGCGTATGGATTGCCCCATTTTTGCCCCATGCACTCCATGAGAGCCTTTGCTCTGGAGTGCATGAGTCTCGACACATGAGGCTCAGTTTTATCGCCAGTTGCGTAGCCAAGAGCCTGGGATTAACATCAATACCCTTCCAAGGCGTAAGCCCGACAAACCTTATAAGGGTGCGTAAGGGCAGATCTTCATCTACCTCAGGCTGATCGCCTGATAACTTTGAATCCGCCGGGAACTCAACTTCAATTCTGAATATTGGGTACCGGCCAATGTTAAAGCACCTCGCTGCCTGCTTAAGAATCTTATCTATTTCGCCTCAGCTTCGGCTTTTCTTACTCCCCATATCACTTTCCATCCCCGTACTATCTATCGCCCTTCTGATATGGGTTTGCCACATATCTTAGTTAAGATGTTCGCCCCCCTCCTACGCTGGGCAAGAGGTGACCCAACGCGATCTGAATCGCTGCTCTGACCAGAGACCCAAGACATTACATAGCAACAAGGGTAATCACATAGTATCCAATTGAGGCTAATTCAAACGCAGTACAAAACCACGCAAGTGGGTCAGTGCAGCCATTTGAGGATCAAGACCACGAAGAGTAGTTGTCCGCTGGCTGCCATCAGGAAGATAAACGACCAAGTCGTCTCCATGAACAATGTAGTGGCTGGTATACGTCGTACCTTCGTACTCAAAACTAATTTCTTCTTCCATACACAACTCCCGAATTAAAGACCGTTCAAACGTGCGGTCAATAGTTGCCTATCTGCATCATCATCCAGCACATGCATTCTGCGGTGGCAGTTAGGGCAAAGCGCAGCAGTGTTCTCCACCGTATCGGCCCCGCCTTTTACAAGCCACACGATGTGGTGCGTCTCCAGAAAAGGGGACCCGTCCTTCTTTTTGAACGGTGCAACCTCTTGGCACAAGTCACATCGCCCCCTGGACCTGCGCTTAGCATGCTCCGCCACCCAAGCTGAACGTTGATGTTGGGTAACTTTGGCACTACGTTTCCCAACACTGACCCGCCCCTGGCGCCGAGCAAGCGCCTCCACCTCAGCATCACTCAATTTACGCGCTTGCTTCTCCTTCACCTGGTTTAGCTGTTGCAGCGTGGAATCTGGTATGGCCGGCAGAGCACCTGACTTGAGGCGTAGCGGGAATACCCACACAAAGCGCTCTTGCCCCTCAACGTCAGGCTGCCTCTCCTGATACGGCTCATCAGCCAGCGCCACCTCACCGATATAGGTATAGGTTTTAGCAGTGAATACTTCGAACAGATGCACAGATACGCCGTTGGCGCGGGACTCGTTCAGCGTTCTGTTTTGGTTAAACTCCAGAGATTGATCACCCTGCTGCCCCATGCCGGTGTAGTGCAGCACATCATTAACCCAACGATCGTCATAAATGGACGCCACATGGTTCGAAACGATGACGAGGGTGTTAGTACGATTTGAGCGGCGCATCCCACCTTGCGGACTGCATTGAAACAACTGCGTCAGATCGTCGTTATTGAGATTAGAGCCTGGGACTGGAGGAACAAAATTAACCATATGTTCGGATGATCTCTTCAGCAATTGGAACATCAGCAGGAGCAAGGTCGTATTGCAGTAACTCGTGAGGTCGCACCCACTCGATCAGGTCATGTACCTGCAGGACGAATTGGATGGATTGCAAAACGACGCTGACGGCGATCAGTTCGATCGTGCCGCCGGGATAGGTGTAAATCGAAGAAGTGAGAATCTCGCCGGCGACGGACTCAACACCCAGCTCTTCAAGTAGTTCGCGGGTGATGCAGTCCTGCGGTGTTTCGCCGTGCTCAAGTTTACCGCCCGGAAACTCCCACATGCCCGCTAGCTTCTGGCCTGGAGCTCTGCGTGTGATGAGAATTTTCCCGTCGAGATGTACGACTGCGGCAGCTACTGGTGCTTTCATAGCGCGATTCCTTATCGCCAAGTCAGAAAGATCCGTAGGAACGAAGGGAAAACATCTTAGCCGAGAACCATCGCCAGCCCGCACTCTGGGAAGGGAAAATCTCTTCAGTTCAGCGCTAAAAACAGGCTAATTGCGGAAGCGATCCAAAAATTTTCGGAAGTAATTGCCCAAATCCAAGGCAATAAAAAACCCCGTAGACGTTAATCTACGGGGTTTTCAATAGTGGAGGCCGAGGTCGGAATCGAACCGGCGTAGGCGGATTTGCAATCCGCTGCATAACCATTTTGCTACTCGGCCCCAAGTGTCCAGTGCCTGAAATACAACACTGCACACATACAAACTGGGACGGCTAACGAGATCCACTTAATCTCGTAACTCTTTGATTTCTAAAGAGTTTTTCCGTTTCCTCACTGAGGAATGGTCGCAATTATGGACGCGTTTTCCATTCCTGGCAACTCCTATTCGAGTTTTTTTCCAGCGGGCTGTTTCTACAGGTTTCAGGACTGAGCAAATCCACCGATTCATGAGCCTCGAAGCCTGCAACGGGCCGGATGATTACACAAACCGTGGGCGATAGCTCGCCCTCGCCTTCTTCCTCCTTCTAGCCCACCTACCCGTTCGGGTTATGGCACACGCCCGGGCGCTCGCGGACAGTAACAACAACGGCTCGACCCGGGCTCCTTCCATCACGTTCAAGGCGGAATTGAAGTATGCGTACAACTTTCCCTGCGATGTTTGGCGTGGTTCTGGCGGCAACGGCGGCATGGGCCCTGGCCGGGGAGCCCACGGACAAGACTCTGCGTCTGTACAACTGGTCGGACTACATCGGCGAGAACACCCTCGCCAGCTTCGAGAAGGCTACCGGAATCAAGGTGATCTACGACACCTTCGATTCCTACGAAACCGTCCAGGGCAAGCTGCTGCCCGGGCGCTCCGGCTACGACTTGGTAGTGCTCAATGCGGCGCTGGTGCCGCCCTTGATCAAGGCCGGGGTGTTCCAGCCGTTGAACAAGCAGTTGCTGCCCAGTTGGCAGAACCTCGACCCGCAGGTGCTCAAGAGCCTGGAAAGCTACGACCCGGGGGTGCAGTACTCGGCGCCCTATACCTGGGGCAGCAATGGTGTGACCTATAACGTCGACAAGGTCCGCGAGCGCATGCCGGATGCACCCATCGGTTCTCTGGCCATGCTCTTCGACCCCAAGGTGGTGTCGCGCTTCGCCGACTGCGGGGTGACGCTGCAGGATTCGCCCACCGACATTCTGCCGCTGGTGCTGGCCTACCTGGGGCGCAATCCCAACAGCGCCGCGCCCGAGGACTTGAAGGCAGCGCAGGACACCTTGATGGCGGTGCGCCCCTACATCCGCAAGTTCGACTCCACCAGCTACCTCAATGGCCTGGCCAACGGCGACCTTTGCGTCAGCGCCACCTGGTCCGGCGACTACGCCACCGCTCAGGCCCGGGCCAACGAGGCCGGGGCACCGGTGAAGCTCGACTATTTCATTCCCCGGGAAGGCTCGCTGATCTGGTTCGACGACTTCTATATCCCCGCCGATGCGCCGAACGTGGCCAGCGCCCATGCCTTTATCCAGTACCTGTTGCAACCCCAGGTAATGGCCGAGGTCAGCGACTACATCCGCTACGCCAACGCCAACCTCAAGTCCACGCCGCTGCTGACCGCCGAGGTGCGGGACAACCCGGCGATCTACCCCGATGCCCAGACCCGCGAGCGGCTGTTCACCCAGAAGATCCAGTCTCCCGCCAGCACCCGGCTGATCACCCGTACCTGGAACATGGTGAAGATCGGCAAGTGAGCCGCACCCGCGAATTCCACAGACTTTCCACCCAATGCTTCGACCCGAGGTGAAGCCCATGGCTATCCAACCCAAATCGTTTTTCCAACAGTTCGATGACCCGAAACTGGTGGCCGCCGACCAGGCGCATTACATGCACGGCTTCCATATGTTCGACGAACACCGCGAGCAGGGTTCGCTGAACATTGCCGCCGGTGACGGCGCCTACATCTATGACACGGCCGGTAATCGTTACCTCGACGCAGTCGGTGGCATGTGGTGCACCAATATTGGCCTGGGCCGCGAGGAAATGGCTGAGGCGATTGCCAATCAAGTACGGCAACTGGCCTATTCCAACCCGTTCTGCGACATGGCCAACGTCAGCGCCATCGAACTCTGTGAGAAGCTCGCGAGCCTGGCCCCGGGGGATCTGAATCATGTGTTCCTCACCACCGGCGGCTCCACCGCAGTGGACACCGCCTACCGTCTGGTGCAGTTCTATCAGAACAGTCGCGGCAAGCATGAGAAGAAGCACGTGATCTCGCGGTTCAACGCGTACCACGGCTCGACGTTCCTGACCATGTCCATCGGCAACAAGGCTGCTGACCGGGCGCCCGAATTCGACTTCATGAGCGACCTGTTTCACCACATCTCCTGCCCTAACTACTACCGGGCTCCAGCCGGCATGAGCGAGGCAGAGTTCCTTGAATTCCTCGTGGCCGAGTTCGAGGACAAGATCCTGACCATCGGCGCCGACAAGGTCGCGGCCTTCTTCGCCGAACCGATCATGGGCTCCGGCGGAGTGATCATTCCTCCTGAGGGTTATCACCGGCGCATGTGGGAAATCTGCCAGCGCTACGACCTGCTATACGTCGCCGACGAAGTCGTGACTTCATTCGGCCGCCTGGGGACCTTCTTCGCCTCACAAGAGGTATTCGGCATGCAGCCGGACATCATCACCACCGCCAAGGGCCTGACCTCGGGCTACCTGCCCCTGGGTGCGTGCATTTTCTCCGAGCGTATCTGGCAGGTCATCAGCGAACCGGGCAAAGGCCGGTGCTTCACCCACGGCTTCACCTACAGCGGGCACCCGGTGAGTTGCGTCGCGGCGCTGAAGAACATCGAGATCATCGAGCGGGAAAACCTGCTGGCCCATGTCGAGGACGTAGGGACCTATATGGAGCAACGCCTACAGACCCTGGCCGAGCTGCCCCTGGTAGGCAATGTGCGTTGCAAGCGGCTAATGGCCTGCGTTGAGTTCGTCGCCGACAAACAGAGCAAGGCGCTGCTGCCGGAAGCCCTGAACATTGCCGAACGCATCCATTTGCGAGCACAGGCCAAAGGACTGCTGGTGCGCCCCATCGGCCACCTCAACGTCATGTCGCCGCCGTTGATCATCACCCGCCAACAGATCGACGAGATAGTCGACACCTTGCGTGAATGCATCCTCGAGGCTGCCGCCGAGTTGCGTCGTGACGGCCAGTACCAGGGCAGATGAGCCTGGGCCGGGGCACAGGAAACATCGCTTCGGGGTCTTACCCGGCCTGCGCCCGGCAGTTAAACTGCCGGGCATGAACCCACCGTCGAATCCCCTGGTCGCCCCCCTCACCCTCCAGAGCCTGCAGGCGTGGCATACCGGTCTGTCCAAGGCATTCAATACCGTGGACGACGGCATTTTCCTGCGTCACCTGGCGACAGCGCTGACAGCCCTGACGCCCATCGAGTCGATGATGATCAGCCTGGAACGCAAAGGCTTGCCGCCGCAGTTGCTGTTTGAGCAAGGCATAGTCGGCGAGTACCGCGACGAGATCATCAACCGCTACTTCTCCCGCGGCTACCTCCTCGATCCGTTCTGCCTGGCAGTGGAAAACGGTTTGGCCGAAGGTTTCTATCACCTCTCGGAAATCGCTCCCGACGACTTTTTCAGCAGTGAGTACTACAAGACCTACTACCTCAAGACCGGTGGCGCCGAGGACTGTTACTACATTGTCGACCTCGACCCGCAGAGCAAGATTTCCCTGTGCATGTTCCAGGGCCTGAGCGGCGAATGCTTCGCCTGCGACCCGCTGGCACTGCTGCGCGCCGTGGAGCCACTGGTGCGCGAGCTGATCCGCCGCTTCGGCACCGCCGACGGTTTGCAGCAGTTGTTCCGGCAAGCCACCCAGGGCACGCCGCTGGTCCTGGCGCCAGCCAACCTCAATCAGCAGATCGAAGCCGCCTTCATGAGCTTCGGCACCCCGCTGCTGACGGCCCGCGAGCGCGAAATCGCCCACTTGATCCTGCGTGGCCACTCGGTCAAGTCCACCGCCAAGGTGCTGGAAATCTCTCCGGAAACCGTGCGCATGCACCGCAAGAACCTTTATACCAAGCTGGAGATCAGCTCCCAGGCCGAGCTGTTTGCGCTGTTCATCGACTGGTTGACCCACAGTCGCTCACCAGCGGACGACTGATCCTGGCGACAGCCCGGCGCTCGCCAGGCCGCGCTCACCCGAGCCGTCAGCGTGCAGACCAGGCGTTGAAACGCTCCTCCAATTCATCGCCGTGATCGAGCCAGAAATCGCTGTCCACCTTCAATGCCTGGGCCAGGTTGGCCGGCGCCGTGGGAAAGTTGCCCTGCACCTCTGGCGAGATCAGGGCCAGGGTTTGCAGGCGAGTCGGGCCGTTGTGCATGATCTCGGCAAAATCCTTCTGCTGCTGTGCCTGACTGGCAAAGGCAATGAACTGCAAGGCACGTGCTTGCTGGCGACTGCCCTTGACGATGGCCCAGCTGTCCATGTCGTAGAGACTGCCCTTCCACACCAGGGGAAAGTCGTAGCCCTCCAGGTGCGCGCTGATTGCCCGGGCGGTATACACCGAGGTCATGCTGACGTCGCCGGAGGCCAGCCATTGCAACGGTTGAGCACCGGCCTCCCACCACTGGATCTGCGCCTTGATCTGGTCCAGCTTGGCAAACGCCCGGTCCACCCCGGCAGGGTCGCGCAGCTGCGCATACACCTGATCGGCAGGCACGCCATCGGCCATCAAGGCAATCTCCAGGGTCAGCTTGGCGCCCTTGCGCAAGGCGCGCTTGCCGGGAAAGTCCTTCAGGTTCCACAGGTCGGCCCACTGCTCAGGTGCCCGGGACAAGCGCTTGGGATCGTAGACCAGGGCGGTCGACCAGATGAAGATACCCACACCACAAGGGCTTACCGCGTCTTCGACGAAATCCTCCGGCTCAATGCCCGGTATCCGTGGCAAGCGCTCGAAGAGTCCGCCCTCGCAACCGCGCTGCAGCTCCGCATGATCCACTTCAACCACGTCCCAGGTCACACTCCCGGTGTCGACCATGGCCTTGACCTTGCCCATTTCACCGTTGTATTCACCGGCTCGCAGGGTGCCGCCGTACTGCTGGGTAAAAGGGTCGTAGAAAGCTTGCTGCTGAGCCTGTTTGTTCAGGCCGCCAACCGAGATCACCGTCAGCGCCTCGGCCCGGACTTGAGTGCAGAGCATTGTCAGCAACAGCGTGCCAACCAGGGACTTGAACATGGCCTGTTTTCCTTTTTATTGTGTTCAGCGGCAGGTGGCCGGCTGAAGAGGCTTGACTGACAATCGCTGCTCCGCGCTCATCAGCGTTGAACAGCACAACGATGCTAACCAACCGAACGCGCGGTGAAGTGGAATAAAGTGCGTACCCCGAGGGAAGTTTTTTCCCACGGCTCTGGTGCTCGCCCACAGCCGCAGCAGCCCGTAAGATTCCGCCATTGGCCGCCGTTGCGGCCGGGTTCGCTGCACAGGAGCGCCCCATGAAGGGTTTCAACGACTACCGTCTGCCGTCCCTGGATGCGTTGCTGGCATTCGACACTGCGGCACGCCTGAAGAGTTTCGAGCAGGCGGCGCAAGCCCTGTCACTGACCTGCAGCGCCCTGCGCAAACGGATCACCGGACTGGAGCAGTTGCTCGGGCTGAGCCTGTTCGAGCGCCAGGGCGGCAGCCTGCTCCTCACCGCCCATGGCGCGGCCTATCTGGAACAAGTGACACCGCTGCTGCAACAACTGGTGGCGATCCCCCAGCACCGCCGCACCGTCCAGCGCCAGCAACGCCTGACCCTTTGCAGCCCGCCGACCTTTGCCCGGCAGGTGTTGATACCGCGCCTGTGCGAACACAGCCAGGCGCACCCGGAAATCGACTTGCAGATTCAACTGTCAGCGCCCATGGCCCGCACCGGCAGTGGCCAGTGGGACCTCGAGATCTGCGGCGACAGCCCCGATGCCCCTCCCGCCCAACGCCTGCTGGATGAACGCCTGGTGCCCATGGCCGCGCCCGCCTTGCTGGCCCGCTTCGCCCCACTGCAGTTGCCCCGGGATTTTGCCCGCCTGCCCTTGCTGCGTTCGCCCCTGGAACCCTGGCAGCCGTGGTTGCAAGCGGCCGGGCTGGCCATGCCGGAACCCGACCAGGGACCGGCGCTGCTCGATCTGGGCATGCTGCTCGAGGCCGCCGCCAGCGCTCAGGGCGTAATACTCGCAAGGCCCTCCCTGGCCAGGAACTGGCTGGCGCACGGACAACTGCTGGCCCTGGGTGAGGTACGCAGCATGCCCTCCTTTCACTACACCCTGCATATGCCCAGCCCCTCAGCCGCCGCCCTGGAACTGGCCCGCTGGCTGCACCAGGTCTGTCGCGACGCGGTGCTTCAAGGCAATGCCCACACCTTGCCCTGACAGCACCTGCCCGTGCTAGCCGCCCTCGGTAGGCAGGCTTATCGCCAGCAGCGCTGCGCGTGAGAAAAAAACGCTCACGCCCGTGGAATTGTTTTCCGCAACGCGGTGCTGCCTGAGGATTAATCTGCTGCAGTCCATCAATCAGGAGCGGCCCATGCCCGTCATCACCTGTATCGAAGATCTGCGCCAACTGGCTCGACGCCGAGTACCGCGAATGTTCTACGACTATGTCGACGGCGGCTCCTGGAGCGAAAGCACCTACCACGACAACCAGGCCGATTTCGCCCGGATCAAGCTGCGCCAGCGGGTCGCCCGCAACATCGACAACCGCTCGTTGCAGGTCCGCCGCCTGGGCATCGACATGGCAATGCCCCTGGCCATCGCTCCCACGGGCCTGGCGGGCATGGTCCACGCCGATGGCGAGATCCTCGCGGCCCGTGCCGCGGCGGCGGCAGGTATCCGCTATACCTTGTCCACCGTGAGCATCTGCTCCTTGGAGGATGTTGCCCAAGCCACTGGCGCACCCTTCTGGTTCCAGCTCTATGTCATGCGTGATCGGGATTTTGTCGGCCGCCTGATCGACCGGGCCAAGGCCGCAGGCTGTGACGCCCTGGTGCTGACCCTCGACCTGCAACTGAGCGGGCAACGCCACAAGGACTTGAAGAACGGCCTCAGTACACCGCCGCGACTGACCCCGGCCAACCTGCTGAACCTGCTGAGCAAGCCGCGCTGGATCAGCGGCATGCTCGGCACCCGACGCCACCATTTCGGCAACATCATGGGCCACGTCAAAGGAGTGCACGACCTGCGCCAACTGGCTGAGTGGACCTATGAGCAGTTCGACCCTTGCCTGAGCTGGGACGACATCCAGTGGATCAAGCAACGCTGGGGCGGCACGTTGATCCTCAAGGGCATTCTGGATGTCGAGGATGCCCGCCTGGCGCTGGAAAGTGGCGCTGACGCGCTGATTGTCAGTAACCATGGCGGACGCCAACTCGACGGTGCGCCATCGAGCATCAGCATGCTGCCGGCGATCGTCGATGCCGTCGGTGGCAAAATCGAAGTCTGGCTCGACAGCGGCATCCGCAGCGGCCAGGACGTCATCAAGTCCCTGGCCCTGGGAGCCCAGGGCGCGATGATCGGACGCGCACACCTGTATGGACTCGGCGCCCTGGGTGAAGCGGGGGTTCGCCAGGCCTTGCAGATCATTGCCAAGGAGATGGACCTGACCCTGGCCTTGTGTGGCCATACCGACGTTAGCCAGATCGACCAGCGACTCCTGGTTCCCGGCAGCTATCCACTGCCCTGACTGCCCACCAGGACGGGCAACAGGGCCCGAGGGCCCGGTTGCCGAACGCTCAGCCCGTGCCGGCAACCCCGGCCATGGTCAGCGCGCCGCCCACGCGTTGAAGCGCTGCTCCAGTTCCTCGCCATGGTCGACCCAGAACGCGGCGTCCACAGCCCGGGCGCCCTTCAGGTTGGCGTCGAAGGTGGGCAACTGCTGCTGCACCGCCGCAGGTAACAGCCCCAGTGCCTGACGATGCACCGGGCCGTAGGGAATATTTTCCGAGAACACCTTCTGCGCCTGAGGCTGGCTGGCGAACAGGATGAAGTCCTCGGCCAAGGCCTTGTTCGGCGAGCCCTTGACCACCGCCCAGTACTCCGGATCGTAAAGACTCTGGGGCCAGAGAATACTCAGTTGCATCCCCTCCTTCTGCGCCATGGCAATGCGCCCGTTATAGGCTGCGCTCATCACCACATCCCCGGCTACCAGCCACTGCGGCGGCTGGGCACCGGCCTCCCACCACTGGATGTAGGGCTTGATCTGATCGAGCTTGGCAAACGCCCGGGTCACGCCTTCCGGGGTGTTGAGCACCTGATACAACTGCGCCGCCGGCACACCGTCCGCCAACAGGGCGATTTCCAGGGTGTACTTGGCACTCTTGCGCAAGCCGCGCTTGCCCGGGAAGTCCTTGAGGTTCCAGAAGTCGGCCCATGACTCCGGGGCCTTGGCCAGTTTCTGCGGGGCAAAGGCCATGACCATGGACCAGACATACGTGGCCACGCCGCATTCGCTCAGGGTGCCCGGCACGTACTGCGCGGGATCACCGAAACGGGCCAGGTCCAGGGGTTCGAACAGGCCCTCGTCGCAGCCCCGCAACAGCTCCGGGCTCTCCACTTCGACCACGTCCCAGCTGGTCTTGCCGACATCGACCATGGCCTTGATCTTCGACAGCTCGCCATTGTATTCACCGGCCACCACCCGGGCCGCCCCGCTCTGGTTGAACGGTTGGAAGTAGGCCTTTTCCTGAGCCTGCTTAGTGGCTCCGCCAAAAGAAATGACAGTGAGATTCTGCGGCTGGGCCGAAGCCCCGGCGCACAACAGAACCCACGACAACGCAACGCCGCAACGCAAGGTGTTGGACATGAAACCCATCCTCAAGAAAGTCGGCTCGCCCGCACGAACCGGCACAGCAAGAGCCTGGAAGCGACCGTATCCACGGGCGGTACAGCACCAGGCGCTACGAGTCTTGGTCAGCGATGTGCGGACTTGCGCAGCACAGGCCGCGTAGTCGGATCGTCATCGTTGCGGGCTCTGTGGCCCCGTTCGTTGGGTGTGTTGGCAACCTGTCCGGCGTTACCGGGCGAGGTCATGCTCGAATGGCGGTTCATCGCTTGCTCCCTGTTGTTTTTGTAGGAAGAACAAATCGATCGGCAGTGCATCGCTGGAGCGCTCGGGGCAGTCGAGCAGGCGTATGCAGGGGGTCATTGTTTCCATAACCCGGGGCATTGCGAAACGAGGTTTTTGTGAAGCACAGGCAAGGGAAAAGCTGCTTTGCGGGAAACGCTCATCCCTGCTCGATGAGCAGGCTGGCCCTGTTGCGAGTGCTTCAGGCCGAAAAGACCACACACCCCGAGATCATCCCCAGGCCCAGGAACGCCGAGAGCAGCATATTGCTGGAAACCTCTACCTCCCAGGTCGTGTCGCGCGAAACCCGGATGAAGACGTTAACCACCTCCGCCAGGGAGCGCTAGAATCAGCGCAACCTTTCCCATGCGACTCGACGAGACCCACTCATGAGCTTCGATTTCGACACCCTGCACCCGCGTCATGGCACCGGCAGCACCAAGTGGAGCCGTTACCCCGAAGATGTCCTGCCGATGTGGGTGGCAGACATGGACTTCGCCGTCGCGCCAGAGATTATCCAGGCCTTGCAACAACGCCTGGAGCACCCGTTGCTGGGCTACAGCGTGGCCCGGGATGAACTGCGCGACGCGGTGGTCGCCGACCTCTGGCACAAGTACGCCTGGCGTGTGCAGCCCGATGAGTTGATCTTCCTCCCCGGCGTCGAGCCCGGCTTCAACATGGCCCTGCACGCCTTCGTCCAGCCGCAGCAATCGGTGGTGGTGCAAACCCCCAACTACCGCCCGCTGCGCATGGCCGCGGACAACTGGCAGCTGCGCAAGGTCGAAGTGCCGTTCCAGCTCACCGACCAGGGCACCTACGTCACCCCCATGGACACTCTGCGCCAGGCCCTGCAAGGCGCCGGCGCCATGCTCCTGAGCAACCCGCACAACCCGCTGGGCAAGGTCTTCCCCCAGGAAGAACTGCTGGCACTGGCCACTGCCTGCCTGGATCAGGGTGCACTGATCATCTCCGACGAAATCCATGCCGAACTGTGTTTCGACGGGCGTCGGCACATTCCCACCGCATCCCTGAGCCCGGAGATTGCCCGGCGCACCATTACCCTGATGTCGGCCAGCAAGGCCTACAACATCGCCGGGATGAAAACCTGTTTCGCGATCATCCAGGACCCGGCCACACGCCAGGCCTTCAACAATGCCCGCGCCGGCATGGTGGACAGCGTCAGCCCGCTGGGCCTGGAGGCGACCCAGGCCGCCCTGGCCCTGGGCGGCCCCTGGCTGCAGGCCCTGCTGGTCTATCTGCAGGACAACCGCGACTACCTGCTGCATGCCGTGCAGACCCGCCTGCCGGGCGTGCGCATGCATCTGCCACAAGCCACCTGCCTGGCCTGGCTCGACTGCAGCGGCCTGGGCCTGGAAGACCCCTATGGGTTCTTCCTTGAGCAGGCCAAGGTCGGCCTCAGCCCCGGGCTGGAGTTCGGTGATGACTGCAAGCAGTTCGTGCGGCTGAACTTCGGCTGCCCACGGGCCTTGCTGGAGGAAGGTATCCAGCGCCTTGAGAACAGCCTGCAGCAACGCTGAAGCGTTCACCTGACACCGCTGGCTGCCTGACCGGTTACGGCCAGGCAGCACGCCTTGCTGATCGCTGTTCCGAGGAGGAGAGCGACCAGTCCCTGCCAGGCCAGCCGAACGCCCACTAGCGCCTCCAGCAAGACCTCTCGAACCAGGCCAACGCCATCAACCTGCCGGAGCTACCACGGCAACGGCAATTCGCCTGCCCGCGCCACCTGCCCTTCCTCCGAGAACCGCGCATCGTCCTTCCCCCAGGCCGCACGGGATACGCTTTTCCAATCGACAAATGGATCCATTGTAAAAGCCAACACACGAACAATCCGATAATCGCACAAAATATTGGCACATTCGTTGACCTTTCTATCGCACAGACCATTTAATGGATCCATTAAATAAAAACAAAATCTGCCTGGAGAGAGTCCATGTACCCCAAGAATGCCTGGTACGTTGCCTGCACCCCCGATGAGTTGCAGGGCAAGCCCCTTGGTCGCCAGATCTGTGGCGAACCGATGGTGTTCTATCGCGGCCCCGAGGATCGGGTAGTCGCCGTCGAGGACTTCTGTCCTCACCGTGGCGCCCCACTGTCCCTGGGCTACCTCGAGAACGGCCACCTGGTATGTGGCTATCACGGCCTGGTGATGGGCAGCGACGGCAAGACCGTGGAGATGCCCGGGCAACGGGTCCGCGGTTTCCCCTGCAACAAGACCTTCGCCGTGGTCGAGCGCTATGGCTTCGTCTGGGTCTGGCCCGGCGAGCAGGCCCTGGCCGACCCGGCACTGATCCATCACCTGGAATGGGCGGACAACCCGCAATGGGCCTACGGCGGCGGGCTGTTCCATATCCAGTGCGACTACCGCCTGATGATCGACAACCTGATGGACCTGACTCACGAGACTTACGTCCACGCGTCCAGCATCGGCCAGAAGGAAATCGACGAAGCACCGCCAGTCACCACCGTCGAAGGCGACCAGGTGATCACCGCCCGGCACATGCACAACGTCATGCCGCCGCCGTTCTGGCGCCTGGCACTGCGCGGCAATCACCTGGCCGACGATGTGCCGGTGGACCGCTGGCAGATCTGCCGCTTCAGCCCGCCCAGCCATGTAATGATCGAAGTCGGCGTGGCCCATGCAGGCCAAGGCGGCTACGACGCGGCGCCTGAGGTCAAGGCCTCGAGCATCGTGGTCGACTTCATCACCCCCGAGAGCGACACCTCGATCTGGTACTTCTGGGGCATGGCACGCCACTTCAATCCGCAGGATGCAGCCCTCACCGCGAGCATTCGCGAAGGCCAGGGCAAGATCTTCAGCGAAGACCTGGAGATGCTCGAACGCCAGCAGCAGAACCTGCTGCGCCACCCCCAGCGCAGCCTGCTCAAGCTCAATATCGACGCCGGCGGCGTGCAATCGCGGCGCATCCTCGAGCGCTTGATCGCCGAGGAATGCCACCCCCCGGAAACACTGATCGCCCGCGCTCAGTAATCCGCCCCCAGCCTTGCCGATAGAGCGCAGTGAACACTGCGCTGGCGCCCCTCCGAGGACCGACGATGATCAACGTGCTGGTGGCTTCGCGCCACAACGAAGCCGAGGATATTTGCAGCTACGAACTGGTAGCGGTGGACGGCCGCCCCTTGCCGGCCTTCAGCGCCGGCGCCCATATCGATGTGCATCTGGCAAACGGCCTGGTGCGCCAATATTCGCTGTGCAACCACCCCGAGGAGCGTCATCGCTACCTGATCGGGGTGCTCAAGGATCCCCACTCCCGGGGCGGCTCGCGCAGCCTCCACGAACAGATCGAGGTAGGTGAACAGTTGCGTATCAGCGAGCCGCGCAACCTGTTCCCTCTGGAACCGGACGCCCGGCGCAGCCTGCTGTTCGCCGGCGGGATCGGCATCACGCCGATCCTCTGCATGGCCGAGCGCCTGGCCCACAGCGGCGCGGATTTCGAGCTGCACTATTGCGCTCGCTCCGCACCGCGCGCGGCCTTTGTCCAGCGCTTGCGCGACTCGGCATTCGCCGACCGAGTATTCCTGCATTTCGACGAGCAGCCCGCCAGCGCCCTCGATGCGGCCCAGGTCCTGGCCGGCCCCCGGGCCGACCAGCACCTTTACGTCTGCGGCCCCGGCGGCTTCATGCAGCACATCCTCGACAGCGCCAGGGAACAGGGCTGGCAGGAAGCCTGCCTACACCGCGAATACTTCAGCGCCGCGCCCAGCGACCACAGCGCCGACGGCAGCTTTGCCATCCAGATCGCCAGCAGCGGCCAGGTGTTGCAGGTCCCGGCGGATCGCAGCGTGGTCCAGGTGCTGCAGGATCAAGGCATCGAGGTGGCGATTTCCTGCGAGCAAGGTATCTGCGGCACCTGCCTGACCCGGGTCCTGGAGGGCGTTCCGGAGCATCGCGACCTGTACCTCACTGAGGATGAGCAGGCCCGCAACGACCAGTTCACCCCCTGCTGCTCGCGGGCGAAAACCCCGCTGCTGGTGCTGGACATCTGAAGCCCTAGGATGCCGGCAGGATCAATTTCATGCGCTCATCGGCCAGCGCCGAACCGAAGGTCTCGGCGTAACGCAGGGTCGCGTTGGCATGCTCGCGCATCAGCGCTTCGGCCCGCGCGCCCTGGCCATTGACCAGGGCATCGAACACCGAGTGATGCTGCATGTGCGCGTAGTTGAAACGCCGGTACTCGCGGGCCAGGTCCTGGCGATCCACCGCCAGGGCGGTCACCGAGGCAAACGGCAAATGGTCGTTGCGCGCCAGGGCGTCGGCGATGGCCGGGTTGCCGCTGCCCGCGACGATCACCTGGTGAAAACGCATGTTCAGGTCGTGATAGACCTCAAGGTCCTCTTCGCTGACATAACCCTTGTCGAACAAACCGTCACCCTGCACCAGGCAACGCTCAAGGATCGCCCGTGCTTCACTGGACAGCCCGCGTTCGGCGGTCTGGCGCGCTGCCAGGCCTTCCAATACCCCGCGCACTTCCACCGCCCCGGCAATCTCTTCGGCACTGACCGAACGTACCTGGAAGCCGCGCCCACCAAAGCGCACCAGCAGGCCTTCCTGCTCCAGGGTACGAAAGGCCATGCGCACCGGCATGCGCGAGACCCCGAACAACTCGGCGGTGGGCACTTCCATCAGTCGCTCGCCCGCCGCCAACTCGCCCGAGGCGATCATCTTGCGCAGCGCAACCAGCACCGTTTGACCGGGCTTACTCATCCAGGCAGCTTCCTGAAAACGTGGGCCGCCATAGTACCGCAAGGTCCGGCGCAACTGCAGCGGCGATGCCTCACGCGCTGCTAGGCAATGAATGTGCAGCCCGCAGCACCCGCTGCAGGCCGCCAACCAGGTCAGAACGACAGCGGGTAGCTGACGATCAGCCGCGTCTGGTCAAAGTCACGATTGAAACTGCGCCGGTTGGTGGCGTTGTTCAGCCGCAGGCTGAGGTTTTTCAGGCTGCCACTCTGCAAGGTGTAGCCAATCTCGGTATCGCGCTCCCATTCGGTGCCGCCGTTGCCGACCTTGGTGGTGGCATTGTCCCCGTGGCCATAGCGCACCATGGCCAGCAACCCGGGTACGCCGGCGGCGGCAAAATCGTAGTCGTAACGCAGTTGCCAGGAACGCTCGCCGGCGTTGCTGAAGTTGCCGTTGAACATGTCATTGCCCAGGGTCCGGCCACTGCTGCCATAGACCGACATCCACGGGCTGTCACCGCTGACTTTCTGCAACCCCAGGTATAGGGTGTGGCCAGCCGTGGAGGCGGAAAACAGGCCATAGGCAGTGTGACTGTCGACCCTGCCGATGCGCGCACTGCCATCGTCGCGGTCGATGAAGTAACCAAGGTTGCCCCCCAGCACCCAGTCCCCCACCGGCTGTTTGTGCTGCACGTTGAAGTAGCTCTGGCGGTAGATGTCTTCCAGTTGCGAGTGCCAGGCGCCCACCAGGGTGCGCTGCTGGTTGAAACGGTATTCGGCACCGGCATAGTTGAAACCGTCGGACTTCACCCCCGGTGCAGCCCAGGCCGACAGGTCCTGCATGTCTGATGAGTTGCGCAGGCTCACCGCGCGGTACTGCCCGGCCTGCAGTCCCAGTCCGGCGATCTCTCGCGAGACCAGCATCGTCCCGCGAAAGGTCTGCGGCAGCAGGCGCCCGTCGTCATAGCGCAGCACCGGCACATCCGGCAACAGCTCGCCGACCTTCAGCTCGGTCTGCGACAGGCGCATCTTCAACGCCGCGCCGGCCCGCCCGAAATTGTCCGCCGCGCTGCCATCGTCATGCACCGGCAACAACTCGGAGCCACTGACCCGGCGGCTGCTATCGAGCTTGATGCCGAACATGCCGATGGCATCCAGCCCAAAACCCACGATGCCCGGGGTATAGCCGGAGCTGAACTTGAGGGTGAAGCCCTGGGCCCACTCCGCGACCAGCCCCTTGGGCCCATCGTGGTCGCGAAAATCCCGGTTGAAGTAATAGTTGCGCAGCAGCAGGTCGGTCTTGGCGCCTTCAAGGAAGCCACCCTCGTCCGCCCAGGCCGAGGCACAGCCGACCAATGACAAGGAGGTGCCCAGCAGCGAGTGCGCAAGGAAGGAGTGACGGTTGCTCATTATTATTGTTCTCCGCTTTTTATAGGCGCAGCCGTTCCCCGACAGGCCATTCACGGCGCATCTGGCAACGGTTGCTCGAAAGCCCGGCCAGGGCGGCCGGGCGTGACTCAGGGGGCTACATCAGAAGGGATACTGACGCGGCTGATGTTGCAGGCTGATCCAGTGATCACGGGTGAACTCGTCGATCGCCCAGTCGCCATTGAAGCGTCCAAGGCCGGAGTTCTTCTCACCGCCAAACGGCGCATTGGCCTCATCGTTCACCGGCACGTCGTTGATGTGGGTCATGCCGGCACGCACCTGGCGGGCAAAATTCACCCCGCGCTCCAGGTTGCCGGTGAACACCGCGCTGGACAGGCCGAACTCGCTGTCATTCGCCAGCTCCAGGGCGTGGGCTTCATCCCGTGCGCGGATCAGCCCCACCAGCGGGCCGAAGATTTCGTTGCGCGCCAGGTCCATCTCGGCGCGCACTTCACCGTACACGTGGGGCGCCAGCAGGTTGCCCTGCAGGCCGCCCTCGTACAAAGGTTCCGCGCCTTCGCGGCGCGCCAGGGCAATTTTCTCCTGCAGGCCCTGCAACTGCTTGGCGTTGATCACCGGGCCAATCACCGTCTCGATCGATTGCGGATCACCCACCTTGAGCTGCTTGACCCGGGCCACAAAGCGCTCGGCGAAGGCGTCATAGACCTTGGCGTCGAGGATGATCCGGTTGATCGCCATGCAGATCTGCCCCTGGTGCAGGAACTTGCCGAACACTGCGGCGTTCACCGCCTGTTCGAGGTCGGCGTCATCCAGCACCACGAACGGGCTGTTGCCGCCCAGTTCCAGGGCCACGTGCTTGAGATGCTCGCCACCGCTGGCAATGCGGCCGATGCCTCGTCCCACCGGGGTCGAGCCGGTAAAGGTGATCAGCGACGGAATCGGGTGCTCGACAAAGGCATCGCCAATCTCGCTGCCCGCGCCGACCACCACACTGAAGACCCCGGCCGGCAGCCCGGCTTCCTCGAAGATCCGCGCCAGCAGCAGGCCGCCGCAGACCGGCGTATCGCTGGCCGGCTTGACCACCACCGCATTGCCCAGCGCCAGGGCCGGGGCAATGGAACGCTGGGTCAGGTGCAGCGGGAAGTTCCACGGGCTGATCACCCCGACCACCCCCAGGGCACTGCGATAGACCCGGCTCTCCTTGCCCGGCACATCGGATTCGACAATGCGCCCATGAACCCGCGCCGGAAAGGACGCCGACTCCAGGGTGATCGCCCGCGCCGCGCCCCATTCAGCCAGGGCCTTGATCCGCGTACTGCCGGACTCGCGAATGATCCAGTCGACGATTTCATCCCGGCGCCGGTCGAAGATCGCCACCGCGGCATGCAGCACTTGCGCTCGCGCCGACGGCCCCAGGGCCGCCCACTGCGGCTGCACCGCGGCAGCCTGGCGATAGGCTGCGTCGAGGTCGGCGCGGTTGGCCTGGGCCACTTCCAGCAGCAATGCGCCATCGAACGGGTTGCTGACCGCCAGGGTCTTGCCGGCGGCGCCGGCACGCCACTGGCCGGCGATCGGTTGCAGGTGCAGATCGGTGTAGACAGCGTTGCAATCACTCATGACAAAACTCCTCGAGGAACGGGATTCATAAATCGCTAGCGCCGCAGTGCTGGCGAAGGCACCGGCTTGCGCCCTGGGCCTCAATCATCTTCTGACCGGCAAGCCTGAGCTCGGGTTCGACCCGCCCAGGAGCGCGGTGTACGGCACTACTCATCGGCACCTGCGGCGGCACGTGCCTCGATCAGGCGTAACAGCCCGAGCAGGGTTTCGGTATGCGGTACGGCGACACCCACCTCGCGCGCCCTGGCCACGACCTCGCCATTGATCGCACCGATTTCCGTGGGCCGGCCGGCCAATACGTCTTGCAGCATCGACGGCTTGTGCGCCCGATGATGAGCAATCGCATGGGACACACTCCCCAGGCAGCGCGGGGCATCGACCGCAATCCCCTGCGCCTGGGCCACGGCCAGCACCTCCAGGACCACCGCGCGTACCAGCGCCGGGCCTTCCGGCCTGGCGTCCAGTTGCCCCACCGTGCAACCCGTGGCGGCGCACAGGCTGTTCAAGGCCGCGTTGAATGCGACCTTCTCCCAGATGGTGGTCCAGATGTTCGGGTCCAATGCGCACTGCAAGCCCGCGGCATCCAGCACCGCTGCAACTTCGGCGTGGGCCGGGCGCTCGACGCCGTCCACGCTGAAGGTGCGCACCACGCCCTCGCCATGGGAGTGCACGTGCCCGGGCCCGGCCATGTCGCCGGGCCAGGTGGTCATGCCGATCATCACCTGCTCCTTGGCGAGATGCCGGCACAGTGCCTCAGCGTTGCCCAGGCCGTTCTGCAAACTCAGCACCAGCGTGTGCTGGCCGATGTGCGTGGCAACGCTGCGCAGCGCCTGCTCGGTGTGCTGGGTCTTGGTGAACACCAGCAACAGGTCAGGCTGGCCGGTAGCCTGCTCCGGGCGGCAAACCCTGAGCCCGGGCACTCGCCGGTCGCCGCTGTCGGTCTGCAGACGCAAACCCTGGCTGCGGATCGCCTCAAGATGGGCCTCGTTGATATCCAGCAACGTGACCTGCTGGCCGCTCTCCGCCAGCCGCCCGCCAAACAGCGAGCCCATGGCGCCCGCCCCTAGAATACTGATGTTCATCGAGCCTCCTGGCTTGTTGCGTGAATGAAGTGAATCATCGCCCTGCCCTCCCAGCCTATGGCCGGATTCATCACAGGCCCGGCAGTCGCCGGGGAATATGTCGGCGCACCACGACCAGCGCAATCAGCGCCAGCAGCATCACCGAGCCCAGCAGTGTCAGGTAACTCTCGGCCCCCCCGCGGGTGATGATCGTGGCACCGGCAAAGGCACTGAGGATCGCCCCCAGGCGACCAAAGGCCAAGGCCGATGCGGTGCCGGTGGCCCGCACTCCAGTGGGATAGATAAACGCGCACAGCGCATACAAGGTTGATTGCACGGCATTGACGAACAACCCATGCACACCGAAACCGAAGATCAGCAGGTTGGTGTTCTGGTTGACGTCCAGCACCTGCATGGCAAAGGCGCTGGCGGCACCGCCGGCACAACAGATCAGCAACGGCCAGAACGAACCCCAGCGGGTCATGGCCACCGCGCAGACCAGCGCACCGATCACCCCGCCCAGGTTATAGGCGGTCAGGCCGGAGCCGGCGACGGCCAGTGGCAAACCTTCGGCCTGGAGCATGGTCGGCAGCCAGCTGAAGGCGCTGTAGACGGCCGTCAGGCACATGAAAAACGCCACCCAGACCGCCACCGTGTCACGTCCGTAGCCCTTGGCGAACAGTGCCCGGAAGCCGCCTTGTTGCTCACTCGCCTGCTCCACGGCGTCGGTGTAGCGCGTGCCCTCGGGCATTGGCCGCCCCATGCGCCCGAGCAGCGCGCTGAGTTCGTTCCAGCGCTGCGGTCGGCGCGCCAGGAAGCGTGGCGATTCCGGCAACGTCGCCAACAGCGCAAAACCCAGCACGATGGGCAGCGCACCGCCCATGAAGAACAGCGTGCGCCAGCCATACAACGGCAACACGTGGGAAGCGAAGAACCCCGCGAGCATTCCCCCCAGGGGCACGCAGACAATGGTCGCCGTGACTGCCAGGGTGCGCCGCCGCGCC
Organism: Pseudomonas sp. Fl5BN2; assembly: GCF_009908205.1. Classification (NCBI taxonomy): domain Bacteria; kingdom Pseudomonadati; phylum Pseudomonadota; class Gammaproteobacteria; order Pseudomonadales; family Pseudomonadaceae; genus Pseudomonas; species Pseudomonas sp. Fl5BN2. Next base: position 136,771 of record NZ_JAAARL010000011.1, read on the forward strand.
GGGGTGAATTCTGCGGTCATGGTGGTGGCGCTGGGCAAGGCGCCGCCGATGCCCAGCCCGGCAATGAAGCGCAACGCCGCCACCGTCAGCGCATCCGGCGCCAGGCCGATGGCGCAGGTCGCGGTGCCGAACACCAATACACTGGCGATGACCGCCATGCGTCGGCCGAAACGGTCAGCGAACAGGCCGGCACAGGCGCTGCCGATGCCCATGCCGATCAGCCCGGCCGCCACTGCCGGGGCAAAGGCCTCGCGGGTGATGCCCCACTCCTTGATCATCAGCGGAATGGCGAAACCGATGAGCTGGCCGTCGAAACCGTCCATCACGATGGACAGCGCCGCCAGCAGTACCACGATCTTCTGCATGGCGGTGTAAGGCCCCTGGTCCAGCAAGCTGCCGATATCGGCACTGGCGGGACCCGAGCGTGATTGAAGCGGGGCAGCATCCAGCACTTCAGTGACGGACGTCGTGTTCATAACCACCTCTTTTTATTGTTGTGGTGTATCCGCAAGCCGCGGTAGGCAACACCGGGCGCGTGGCCCGGCGCTGTTCAAGCACTCAAGGTTCGATGGTCAGGGTCGGCACCTCGATCAGCACCGGGCGCTTGCCCGCCAGGGCCTCGCTCAGGGCTTGGGCAAATTCCTCGCGGGTATTGGCCTGCACCGAGTGCACGCCATAACCACGGCCGATGGCGCAGAAGTCCAGGCCCGGCACATCCAGCCCTGGTGCGTCGCTGACTTGCAGCACATCGGCGAACCAGCGCAGGGCGCCGTAGGTGCCATTTTTCAGAATGATGAACACCACCGGGATCTGGTACTGGGCCGCAGTCCACAGGGCGGTGATGCCGTAGTTGGCCGAGCCGTCGCCGATGATCCCGATCACCTGGCGCTCGGGCCTGGCCAGTTGCACCCCCACCGCTGCGGGCAGGCCAAAACCCAGGCCGCCGGCCGCCGGGAAGAAATAACTGCCGGGCTCGCGCATCTCCACCCGCTGCCAGAAAGCGCCGACGGTGGACGTGGATTCCTTGACGTAGATCGCGTCCTTGGGCGCCAACTCGTCGAGCACATCGAACACGGTTTCCGGGCGCAGCAGGCCGCCCTGCTCCACCACCGGCTCTGCCAATGGCAAGGCCCGGGGCATCGCTCGGTCGCTGTCCGGCAAGGCCCAGACCAGCGCCTGCAAGGTCTCGGCAATGTCTGCCACCAGGGCGTCGCCCATCGGCGCCCGCGCGGCTTCGCCGGGGTCACAGGTGATGTGCAGCAACTCGGTGCCGGCCGGCAGGTAGTCGCCCGGGGCGAACTGGTGATAACGGAACACCGGCGCGCCCACCACCAGGATCAGGTCATGCTCGGCCAGGCAGCGGCTGATGCCGGCGATGGCCGCGGGCAACACCCCGCGAAAGCTCGGATGGCGCGTGGGAAACGGGCAGCGCGAAGCCGACGGCGCGACCCAGGCCGGCATGCGCAATTTCTCCGCCAGTTGCACCGCCAGGTGGTTGCTCTGGCTGCCGTCGACATCCGGCCCCAGCACCAGCACCGGATTGCGCGCCGCCGTCAGGCGCTGCACCAGCGAGCGCAATTGCGCGGCGGCCGGCAGCCCGGCGCTGGCCACCTGACGCCGGGCCAGGTGCTCGACCCCGGCCGGCGCTGCGCGGGCCCAGTCGTCGTAGGGAATCGACAGGTAGACCGGCCCCTTCGGTGCCTGGTTGGCCATGTGGATTGCCTGGCTCAAGGCCCGCGGCACGTCCTCGGCGCAGGCTGGCTCGTGGCTCCACTTGACCAGGGGCTTGGGCAGTTGCGGTGCATCGACGTTGGCCAGCATCGCCTCGACGCCGATCATCGAGCGCACCTGCTGACCAGCGGTGATCACCAGCGGGCTGTGGGAGTACCAGGCATTGGTCAGCGCGCCCATGCCATTGCCGGTACCGGCGGCCGCATGCAAGTTGACGAAAGCCGGCTTGCCGCTGGCCAGGGCGAAGCCATCGGCCATGCCCACGACAGCGCCTTCGTGCAGGCCGAGGATGTATTGGAAGTCCTCGGGAAAGCCCTTGAGGAACGGCAATTCATTGGAACCGGGGTTGCCGAACACGGTGGTCAGACCCTGTTGGCGAAGAATCTCGTAGGACGCGCTATGGACGGTTTTCATAAGGACCTTTGCCGCTGCTTTTTAGAATTTGCAGTACTCTTGCAGTCGCCATCAGATTGATCAAATCGATACTATTTCTATTAAAAATAAAACCTGTCTATATCACTGAGGCCCTATGAGCCACATCGACCTGAACCTGATCCGCACCTTCGTCACCCTCTACGAAGCCCGCAGCGTGACCCTGGCCGCCGAGCGCCTGTTCGTCACCCAGCCCTCGGTCAGCTACGGCCTGGCGCGCCTGCGCGAACTGCTGGACGACGCCCTGTTCAGCCGCACCCGCGACGGCATCCAGCCCACCCGCCTGGCCGACGAGCTGTACCTGACCTTTCGCGAGTCCCTGACGCGCATCGAAAACGCCGTGCACGGCAGTCGCCACTTCGACCCGGCCTGCACCGAGCGGCGCTTTCGCATCGCCCTCTCCGACCTTGGCGAAATGGGCTTTCTGCCGCTGATCCTGGCGCGCCTCAACCGCGAAGCCCCCGAGGCCGAAGTCGAGGTCCTGCCGTTGCAGGTGGACCAGGTCAACGAATGGCTGGCCAGCGGCAAGGTCGACGCAGTGATCTGCCGCAAGAACATCAGCGGCACCCGCAGCCAGGTACTGATCCGCGAGCGCTATGTGTGCCTGCTCAGCGACCGTCATCCGCGTATCGGCCAGCAATTGAGCCTGGAGCAGTTCCTCGCCGAACGGCATATCACCGTGACCCGCACCAGCGGCCACGGCAGCGTCGAGGACGTGCTGCAGCAGATGAACGTGCAACGCCGGATCAGCCTGCATGTGCCGCACTTCTCGGTGCTGCCCAAGGTCTTGCCCGGCACCGACCTGCTGGCCGTGCTGCCGGCGCAGATCGCCCGACTGTTCACCCAGGACGGCGGCCTGCAGACGCTGGAACTGCCGTTCGCCGTGGGCGAGTTCGACGTATCCCTGCACTGGCACCCCAACAGCGACAGCTCCGCCGCCTTGCGCTGGTTCTGCCGCACCGTGGCCGAAGCGATCATCGACGGTCAGCCTTGAGCCAGTGCCGGTTGCCCCTGCACCACCCGGGGCCGCAACAGCAACAGGCAGCCGGCAGCAATCACGAACACCACGGCAAACACCCCGTACAGGTGCAGCGGCTGCCAGCCGCTGTCCAACAGCACCCCGGCCACGGTCGGCGAGACAATCGCGCCGATACGCCCGATGCCAATGCCCCAGCCGACGCCGGTGGCCCGCACCGAAGCGTCATACACCACCGGTGACAGGGCATAGAGCCCAGCCACGCAACCGTTGGCGAACAGCCCGATCAACAGCCCCAGGCCCAAGGCCGCCGCCATCGACGAGCCGGCACTGGCGAACAGCACCAGCAGCCCGGCAGTGATCAACATGAACAGCGACAGCACCCGGGTCAGCGGCCAGCGTGACGACAGGCCACCGATCAACGCCGCGCCGAAGATCCCGCCGACGCTCAGCAGCACCCCGCCGGTAATCCCCTGCTGCGCCGACAACCCGGCGGCCACTAGCAGCTTGGGAGTCCAGCTCATGACGAAGTAGAAACCGAACATCACCAGGAAAAACAACAACCAGATCAGCAACGTGGTGTGGCGCATGGCGGGGGTCAACAGCTGGCCGAAGCCTTGCGCTGCACCCGGCTCGCGCTGCGTGGCCAGCGGTAGCCGGGTCAGTTCGGCAAGCCCCAGGCGCCGGGCCAGGCGGTTGATCCGCAGCAGGGCATCGGCAGGCCGTCGGGCCAGCAGAAAGTCCACCGACTCCGGCAGCCACAGCACCACCACCGGGATCACCAGCAAGGTCACCACACCGCCGAAGACAAACACCGAGCGCCAGCCCCAATGGCTCAACAGCCACACCGCCAGCAAACCGCCAAGGGTCGCGCCCAGGGCATATCCGGTGGATTGCAGGCTCACCGCCAGGCCGCGCCAGCGGCGGTTGGAATACTCACTGGCAATCACGTTGCTGCTGGCCAGGATGCCGCCGATGCCCAGGCCGGTGAGACCGCGCAGCAGGGCCAGTTGCAAGGGGCTCTGGCTGGTGGCGGACAGCAGCATGCCGAGGCCCGATAGCAACAGGCAGAACAGGATCAGCGGGCGGCGTCCGAAGCGATCGGCCCAGGGCGCGATGAACAGCGAACCGGCGGCCATGCCGAACAGCCCGGCGCTGAGCAGCAGGCCGATCTGTGCGCCATTCAAGCCCCACTCTGCCGAGACCGAGGCCGCGGTGAAGGCCATGACCAGCACGTCGAAGCCGTCGATCATGTTGAGGACGATGCAAATGCCCACCGCCAGCCATTGGAAGCGGTTCATTGCACCCTGGTCGACACGCTGTTGCAGAGACTGGCTCATGGGCGATCCTCCCGGCCGGTCACGGACCGGCGCGCAGGATCGAAGACAAAGATGCACACAGGCAGGCGGCGTACAGGCGCCGAGACGCTCCGTAGCCTGGAGAGGCCATTCATGACGAAACCCTTTTTTGTAGTTTTTATGGGGGACGGCCAGGAACACTCCCGCCATCGCCAGGGCGCTAATCAATCAGTTAATGGATCCACAGACAATAGACCGGGCTCGACGCCGGCCGGGCAGGTCGCGTCAAAAAACGCTAAAAATCCTTGTGAATTTAACTATATTGGTTATTTATCAATAAGTTATTCAAAAAATGAGAGAGCATTGAATAGTGTTCGATTATCGAGCGATCATCGATCCTGAGGGTTGTGCCGGAGCGTCTCGGCCCCTGGCTACGGAAGACTCAAGGCAATGGATCCACTGAGCCGGGCATTTGCCTGACGATCCGCCTATCCAGGCTCGGGCTGACAACCCTGTCCTGTTCGGCGACCATGGCCGCCCCTGGCTGCAACCTGGCGTTTCACTCCCCCTGAAAGGAATCACCGAACATGAGCACCCGCGCCCTGAGAGGCTGCCTGCTGGCCTTGTGCATGCCGCTACTGCTGAGCGCCTGCGGGCCCAACGTGCGCCTGATGCACCCGGACCCATCGAAGGAATTGCTGATCCGCGCCATGACCGAGCTCAATGGCTTTCACGCTTATGACCGCAATGGCTATGAAGACAACAACCTGCTCAGCGTCAGCGAAGCCAACGCCCTGTTGGACGACAGCAGCCGCATCAACGACAGCACCCCGGACTTCATGTTTGCCCACATCAAGGGCCGGACCCTGAACATCATCGGCTACTCGTCGACCTACCGCCCCTGGGGCCAGAACTACCAGACGCCGATGATCTACACCTATGTCGGCGAGCTGAAACGCGCCCGCTACGCCCTGCCCCACATGGCGCCCACCAGCCAGGAACTGCGGTTCACCTCGACCCCGGTGGAAAAGCTCAAGGTCGCCCTGCTGCCGCTGTCCAGCGGGCGGGTGGTCTACCCCGACTTCAACGGTGAACTGAACATCGGCCTGGACAACGGGCGCTACAGCCGGATCTCGGCCTTTACCCGCAAGCGGGACCTGGTTTTCTAGGCGGTATCAGACAAACGCCAGCGGTGCCCGAGCTCCACGCACCGCGGCCATGCGCGACTCGACCTGGGGCAGCAGATAGCTGAAGAAGAACTGCGCACTTTGCAGTTTCTGCGCACGCAACGGGTCGCTTTGTGGCAGTACCCGCGACACCCGGGCAGCTCGTGCCCAAGCCAGGGCAAGCAAACTCAGGCCACAGAGATAGAGAAAATCCCCGGCGGCCCGATAAGGGTACTCCGGGTCTTCCTGCGCCAGCTGCCGCACTTCGCCCAGCAACGCCTCAAGGGCGGCGCACAAGCTGTTCAACTGCACCGCGAACAGTTGGCATTCGGGCCATTGCACGCCCTGCTCGGCCTCCTCTCGCAGCTCTTCCAGGAACAGGCCAAAGGCTCGACCTTGATCGCCCAGCACCTTGCGCAGCAGCAGGTCGTTGGCCTGAATCTCGTTGCTGCCTTCGTAGATCATGGCGATGCGGCTGTCGCGCAGGGTCTGCTCGATGGCGAATTCGCGGACGTAGCCGTAGCCGCCGAACACCTGCAAGGCATGACTGGCCTGACGAAACCCCTGCTCGGTGAAAAACGCCTTGATCACCGGCGTCAGCCATTCACTCAGTTGCCCGGCACGCTGGCGAGCCGCTTCCTCGCTCCCATGCTCAGCCTGATCCAGCAGGTGCGCAGCCCAATAGCCGATGGCCCGCATGCCCTCGCTGCATACCCGCAACTCCAGCAGCACACGGCGCATGGCCGGGTGGTAGGTGAGCGGGTCGGCCTCTGCTGCGGCCACCCCTGGCGGGCGTTGCGGGGCGCGCATCTGCTTGCGCTCGCGGGCATAGGCCAGGGCGTTCTGCCAGGCCGCCTCGGTGTGCCCCAGGCCTTGCAGGCCGACATGCAGGCGCGCTGAATTCATCATCACGAACATCGCCGCCAGGCCGCGATTGGCTTCGCCGATCAACCAACCCTTGGCACCCTCGAACACCAGGGAACAGGTGGCGCTGCCATTGATGCCCATCTTGTGTTCGATCGCGTCACAGCGCACACCGTTGGCCTGCCCCGAATCCAGGCGCTTGGGCACCAGGAACAGGGAAATCCCGCGGCTGCCGGAGGGCGCCCCCGGGATTCGCGCCAGCACCAGGTGCAGGATGTTCTCGGTCAGGTCCTGGTCGCCGCCGGAGATGAACAGCTTGCTGCCATGCAGCTGGTAACTGCCGTCCGCCTGCGCCTCGGCGCGACAGCGCAGCAGGCCGACATCACTGCCGGCCTGGGGCTCGGTCAGGCACATGGTGGGCAGGCATTCGCCGCTGATGATCGGTGGCAGGTAGCGTTGCTGAAGCCATTGCGCGGCGTGAGTCTTGAGGCACAGGTAGGCACCGTGGGCGATGCCGGTGTACATGGCCCAGCCGTGGTTGCTGGCGTAGAGCATTTCCTGCAAGGCGGCGTCCAGCAGTTGCGGCAAGCCTTGGCCACCCAGGGATTCGGCACAGGCCAGCGCTGGCCAGCCACCTTCGACATACGCCCGGTAGGCTTGCGCAAAGCCCTCCGGGGTGGTCACCCGGCCGTCGGCAAAGCGGCAGCCCTGACGATCGCCGCTGCTGTTCAGCGGCGCCAGCAGCGCACTGCTGAAGCGCCCGGCCTGCTCCAGCACCTGCAATGCCAGGGGCAGATCCAGCTCGGCGAACGCCGGGGCCTGGCGCCAGGCCGCAGGGGCTTGCAGCCAGTGTTCAAGGACAAATTGCATATCGCGCAGCGGCGCCTGATAGCTCCACATGGCTCACCTCTTCAAATGAAAATGCAGCAGGTCCGGCCAAGCCGCCGGAACAGGACTTCAACCGCGCCCGTGCTGGTTCTCGATCAACAGCGCCATGCCCTGCCCACCACCGACGCACGCCGCAACAATGCCGTAGCGCAGTTGCTGTTCGCGCAGTTGCCGCGCCAGGGTCAGCACCAGGCGCAGGCCGCTGGCAGCCAGCGGATGGCCAAGAGCGATGGCACCGCCGCGGCGATTGAGGCGCTGGATATCCAGTTCCAGCACCTGGGCCACCGCCAAAACCTGGGCAGCCTGGGCTTCGTTGATTTCCAGCAGGCCGATATCCCGCAGGTCCAGGCCACTGCGTTGCAGCAATAGCTGGATCGCCGGGGCCGGGCCGATGCCCATGTACTCCGGCGCCACACCGACCACCGCACTGGCACACAAATGCGCCAGGACCGGACGCGTTGCCGCCGACGCGCGCCCCACCAGCGCCGCGGCCGCGCCATCGACCACCGCGCAGCTGTTGCCGGCGGTTTGCACGCCATCGGCATGCACCGCACGCAGCCGCGACAAGGCCAGCAAATCGCTGGGACGCGGGTGGCTATCGCGGGAAACGCTGTCCACCCCACGGGGCAATTGCAGGCTGCGCGGCACGTAGCCAGGCAGTTCAAAATCTTGGTTGACCAGCGTCACCAATTCCGCCTGATACCAACCTTCGGCCTGGGCCTGCAACGCCAGCCGATGGCTGTCGAAGGCATAGCGATCCAGCGCCTCGCGGCTCAAGCCATGGCGCCGGGCCAGGTTGTCGGCCGTGGCGATCATGTCGATGCCAGGGGCCGGGTCATACAGGGCCTCCCAGAGAAAGTCCTTGAACTGCACCCCGGCACCGAGACGGAAACCATCGCGGTGGGTGTAGGCGGCAATCGGGTTGCGCGACATGGATTCCGCCGCCACGCACAGCGCCAGTTGCACGCCGTCATCCAACTGCCGGGCGGCTTGGCGCAGCAGCTCGAAACCAGTGGCGCAGATGCGCTGTACCGCCAGTGCCGGCACCGCCTGCGGCACGCCGCTGTACAGCCCGATATGCCGCGGCAACAAGTAGGCATCGAAGCTGGCCTGGGCCATGGAGCCGGCCAGCACGCTGTCGACCTGGCGCGGGTCAATCGCGGCCCGCGCCAGCACTTCGCGCCCGACCTGAATCCCCAGGTCAATCGGTGACACCTGGGCCAGGGCGCCACCAAGATCAACCCAAGGCGTGCGCACCGCCTCGAAGATCGCGACATCGGTAAACGCCGAATACTGTCCCGGGCTGTTCACGGCCGTGGCCCGGCCCGCAGGATCGACGGTTCCAGGCCGCGATACAGCGCTTCGACTTTCGAAGCGCGCCACTGCAACACCGCGCGCTGATTGATCGAACCCTTGTCGGTGATCTCACCCCGGTCGATCGACGCCGGCTCATCCAGCAAGGCGATCCACTCCAGGCGGCTGGCATTACCGCTGGCATCGCGGTTGAGGCGTTGCAGCCAGTCAGCGAACCACTGGCGCACCGGCTTGCTGGCGAGGACTTCAGCGTCACTGGCGCCGCTGTTCAAGGCGGAGAGCCGGCGGCACTCGTAGAGCCGTGGAAACACCAAGGCCCCCAGGCATTCGCGGTCCGGCGCGGCCACCACCAGGTCCTGCACATAGGGCGAGCCCTCAAGCACCGCGCGATTGCGCAGCGGGCCGACACTGACAAACACCCCGGATGACAACTTGAAGTCCTCGGCGATGCGCCCGTCGAACATCAAGCCCAATTGTGGGTCGTCAGGGGCGGCCAGCTTCAAGGCATCACCCGAGCAGTAGAAACCCTGGTCGTCGAAGACCTCGGCGGTCTGCTGCGGCGCGCGCCAGTAGCCGGGCATGATGTGCGGCCCGCGAAAACGCCCTTCGAGCTTGCCGTCCACCGGCACCAGGCGCACTTCGCAGCCCGGCGCCGGCAGGCCGATGTAACCGGCCATGGACAGCGGTCCGGTGGTGAAGGTGCAGGACGGCGACGCCTCGGTCATGCCCAGGCCGGCCATCATGCGGATGCGTTCGCCGCAGTGCTGTTCAGCCACCCGATCGAGGCGGTCCCAGACACTTTGCGACAGGCCGGCAGCGGCAAAGAAGAACAGGCTGATGCGGGCAAAAAAGCGCTCGCGCAACTCGGCGTCCTGCTCCAGGGCACTGACCAGTTCTTCCCAGCCCTTGGGCACGGTCAGGTAGGCGGTGGGCGAGATTTCCTTGAGGTTGCGCAGGGTTTCGGCAAAACCCTGGGCGGTCGGCTTGCCGTCGTCCAGATAAAAGGTGCCGCCGTTGTAGAGCACGATGCCAACGTTGTGGCTGCCACCAAACGTGTGGTTCCATGGCAGCCAGTCCACCAGCACCGGCGGCTCCTCAGCGAACACCGGGAAGGTCTGCAACAGCATCTGCTGGTTGGCGCAGAGCATGCGCTGGGTGGTGATCACCGCCTTGGGCAACTTGGTCGAGCCCGAGGTGAAGAGGAACTTGGCGATGCTGTCCGGCCCGGTGGCGGCGAACGCCGCGTCGGCCTCGGCGCCACCGGGTTGTTGCAGCAGGCTGGCAAAACTGACCTGGGTGCGGCCGGTAACTTGCCCACGCAGGGTAATCAACGGCACGTCCGCTGGCAGCACCGCGTTGATCGCCCGCTCGAAGGCCGCCGCCTCGCTGACATACACCAGCCCCGGCTGCAGCACATCGCAGACATGACGCAACTTGGCGAAGTCCTGGGACAACAGCGAATAAGCCGGCGACACCGGGCAATAGGGAATGCCGGCGTACATCGCGCCGAGGGCCAGTTGCAGGTGTTCGATGTCATTGCCGGAGAGCAAGGCCAGAGGCCTTTCGGCAGACAGGCCATAACCCAGCAGGCCTTGGGCAATGGCCCGCACGCTGTCGAGCATCTGTGCATAGCTGACCCGGCGCCAGTCGCCGCCGGCCTGGCGCGCGGCAATGAAGGTCTGCTGCGGGCGCACTGCGGCCCAATGCAGCAGGCGGTCCAGCAAGCGCCGCGGCAACTCGCCCAGGGGCTCCAGGGAACGCATGTGCAACACCCCATGCTCTTCGCTGACCGCAACCGGCGAGTGGCCGATGGACACCCGGCGATAAGGCACCGGGCTCACTTGAGGCGGGAATGGCGATCTGAATTCGGAACTCACGTGTCTGCTCTCCATCAAGGCACGCTGGTGCCACGCCGTGCAGAGGCGACAGCGGGCGCAGCGTGGCAGCCGATGCGCTGCCTTATTATTGTTGTGCCTGCCCGCGGCCTCCGGCGGCGAGTCTCACAGAGTCGCTCGCCGAGACTGCAGCGGGCCTCAGATCGGGTAGTGCCGCGGACCGTTTTGCAAGGTCACCCAGCGCAACTGGGTGAAGTGCTCGATCGACGCCTTGCCACCAAAACTGCCATAGCCACTGGACCTGACGCCGCCAAACGGCATTTGCGCCTCGTCGTGCACGGTCGGGCCATTGATGTGGCAGATACCCGACTCGAGCCGTTGCGCCAGGGCCAGGGCGCGCCCGGTGTCGCGGCTGAAAATCGCCGCCGACAGGCCGAACTCGGAGTCGTTGGCCAAACGCAGTAACTCTTCATCACCGCTGCCGCGCAGCAGCACCGCCACCGGGCCGAAGGATTCCTCACGGTACAGGCGCATGGACTCGGTGACACCGTCGAGCAGGGTCGGCTGCAGGATGCTGCCGTCCAATTGCCCGCCGACCACCAGCCGCGCACCCTGGCCCAGGGCATCGTCGATCAGCGCCCGGATGCGCGTGCCGGCACTGGCATCCACCAGGGAGCCGAGCACCGAATCTTCGGCCGTCGGGTCGCCGGCACGCAGGGTCTCGACCTTGGCCGCCAGCTTGGCAACAAAGGCGTCGGCGACCTTAGCATCGACGATCAGGCGCTCGGTGGACATGCAGATCTGCCCCTGATTGAAGTAAGCGCCAAACGCAGCGGCCTCGACCGCCGCATCCAGGTCGGCGTCGTCCAGCACCAGCAACGGCGCCTTGCCACCCAGCTCCAGCAGGGCCGGCTTGAGGTGACGCGCCGAGAGCTCGCCAACAATCCGCCCGACATGGGTCGAGCCGGTGAAGTTGACCCGGCGCACCGCCGGGTTGGCGATCAGGCGCGCGACAATGGCCGCGGCATCGGCCGGGGCATTGCTGATGACGTTGACCACGCCATCGCCCAGGCCGGCATCTTGCAGCACCTGGCCGATCAGGCGGTGCACCGCCGGGCTCAGCTCGGAGGCCTTGAGCACCACGGTGTTGCCGCAGGCCAGGGGCATGGCGATGGCACGGGTGGCGAGAATCACCGGGGCGTTCCACGGGGCGATGCCCAGCACCACGCCGCAGGGTTGGCGCAGGGCCATGGCGAAACTGCCGGGGACATCCGAGGGGATGACTTCGCCGTTGATCTGGGTGGTCATCGACGCTGCTTCACGCAGCATGTTGGCCGCTAGGCGCACGTTGAAGGCGTACCAGTTGGCCATGGCCCCGGTCTCGCCAGCGGCGGCGATGAATTCGCCACTGCGCGCCAGCAATTGCTCGGCGGCCTGGAGCAAACGGCTGCGGCGTTCGTTGGGGGCCAGGGCCGCCCAGGTGGGGAATGCCGCCTGGGCCGCGGCCACGGCGGCATCGGCATCTTCCAGGGTCGCGGCGGCCACGCGCGACACCACCGCGCCGGTCACCGGGTTACGGCGTTCGAAGGTTCGACCGTCGCCGGCGGGGCGCGACTGGCCACCAATCAGCAGGGGCACGTCCAGCATGGTGATTCCTCTTGTTGTCGTTATCGGGAATGCAGCGCAGCGGTGTAACAGTAATGCCATGGCGCAGCGAACAGCGGGATGCGCCCGCTGTTCGCCAGCCGGGCTCAGCGTTTATACGCCTGCAGGCCGGGCTTGATGCTCTTGTCGTCGAGGAACTGTTTCATGCCCTGCTCGCGGCCGCCTTCGGTGTCCAGCAGGCGCGACTGGTCGAGCTTGGCGTACAGGTAGTCTTCGTTCTGCTCCCAGGTCAGCTCGCGGCAACGCTTGAAACCATGCTTGGCGGCACGCAGCACCACCGGGTTTTTCTCCAGCAGGTTGCGCGCCAACTCGACGGTCACTTCACGCAGTTGCGCCAGCGGCACACTCTCGTTGACCAGGCCCATCTCGGCGGCTTTCTGCCCACCGAAAGTCTTGCCGGTCATGATGTAGTACAGCGACTGGCGATGCCCCACGGTGTCGGCCATGGCCTTGCTCACCAGGTTGCCCGGCGGGATGCCCCAGTTGATTTCCGAGAGACCGAAGGTCGCTTCGTCGGCGCAGATCGCCAGGTCGCACGCCACCAGCGGGCTGAAGCCGCCACCGAAGCACCAGCCGTTGACCATGGCGATGGTCGGCTTGGCGTACATGCGCAGCAGTTTCCATTGCCATTGCGAGGCTTCGCGGCGGATTTTTTCCTGGAGGATCTCCGGGCCGGCGTCCACTTCGCGAAAGTACTCCTTGAGGTCCATGCCGGCGGTCCAGGCTTCACCGGCACCGGTCAGCACCAGCACGCCGGCGGCCGGGTCCTGCTCCAGGGTTTCCAGCACGTCGATCATTTCCCGGTTCAGGGTCGGGCTCATGGCGTTGCGTTTTTCCGGGCGATTGAGAATGACCCAGGCGATGCCCTCTTCGATTTCGACCTTGACCGTTGTCCAGCGACCTTCGTAATTGCTCATGGCGATGCTCTCTTGTTCTTGGCTTGACGATGGGTAAAAACTAAACCGGCAAACTAGTTATGTCAATTAACTATTAATAGAATTAACCATTTTATTTATCATCAAGGACCTCGCCAAAGCCACAGGGTGTGAGACTTCCCGTAGCTATCCCCGCCCAACCTCGGCAAACTAGATAGCCTTATTAACCGCCAGCCCAAGGAATTTCCCTGCAATGGCCAAGCCTTCAAAGAGCGCCGCTGCCCTTGAGTCCGCCGTCGACAGCGGCGAAATCCAGGCGCCGCTGGACTCCGCCCTCGACGAGTTGATCGGCTACGCCATGCGTCGGGCCCAGTTGAAACTGTTCCAGAACCTGATCAGCCGGCTCTCGGCCCATGACCTGCGCCCGGCGCAATTCTCGGCGCTGGCGATCATCGAACAGAACCCCGGGCTGATGCAGGCCGACCTGGCCAGGGCCCTGGCTATCGAGCCGCCGCAAGTGGTGCCCCTGCTGAATAAACTGGAAGAGCGGGCGCTGGCGGTCCGTGTGCGCTGCAAACCGGACAAGCGCTCCTATGGGATATTCCTCAGCAAGACCGGTGAGGCCCTGCTCAAGGAACTCAAGCAAATCGCCGCGCAAAGTGACCTCGACGCCACCTCAGCCCTCGACACCGAGGAGCGCGAACAGCTGCTGCGGCTGCTGAAGAAGGTCTACCAGGCCTGACGCAAGACGCCGGCCGCTCCCAGGGAACGGCCGGCGCCGGTTTCAACGCACTCGCAGGATCACCAGATCGGCACGCTGTAGACCACCAGGAAACGGGTCTGGTTTTCATCGCGAAACGCCGCGCCAGTGGGGAAGTCATTGCGGTAGATCGACTTGCGCGCAATCAGCCCGACATCCTTCAGTGGGCCACTCTGGATCACATAGCCCAACTCCATCTGGAACTCGCGCTCCTTGCGGTCCTGGGCATTGAAGGCCGCCAGTTCGATATGGTCGCCGCGCACATAGCGCAGGCGACTCTTGAGCCCGGGCACCCCGGATGCCGCAAAGTCATAGTCGTAGATGGCCTGCCAGGTGCGCTCCTTGGCGTTGAGAAAGTCCGAACTCATGGTCAGCTCGCTCATGCCCATCAACTCGGTGCCGGAGATGTAGGGCGTGGCCGTGTCGCCGCTGGCGTGCATGTAGCCCAGGCTGACCCGGTGCCCGCCGAACTTGTAGCCAAACAGCGCCGAGAGGTTGCGGTTGTCGACCTTGCCGGCCTTGGCACTGCCGTCTTCACGGCTGAAAAAGCTGCGCAGATCGCTGCTCAGCACACCATCGCCCAAGGGCAGGTTGTGCAGCAGGGCCAGGGTGTCCTGCTGGTAGAGGTCAGCCACTTGCGCGTGATAGGCCCGCAGGCTGAGGTCCTTGTTGACCTGGTAATCGCCCCCCAGGTACGCCAGGTGCGAAGTGCTGGCAGTGGCATTGAAACGCCGGTTGGGCGAGGCAATGGTCATGGCCTGGTAGTCGCTGGAGTCGCGCTTGTTGATGCGGTCGATATAGCCGGTGTTGAGGGTCAGGCCGTCGATGTCCTTGGAGCTCAGGGTGGTGCCGCGAAACGTCTGCGGCAGCAGGCGCGACGGACTGGCAAAGGCGAACGGCAGGAAGATCGAAACATCGCCGGTCTTCACCGTGGTCTGGGCCAACCGCAGTTTGGCGGTGGGTGCCAGCCGCGAGTATTGATCCGCGGCGCGCTTGTCGCTGGCCGACACCGGCAGCAGCTCGGTGCCGCTGCGGTCCGGCGAGGAGTCGAGCTTGACCCCCAGCAGCCCGCGCACATCCAGGCCAAAGCCGACGGTGCCCGCGGTGAAGCCCGACTCCACGTTCATGATGAAACCCTGGGCCCATTCCCGTGCGGCCGTCTTCGCCCCGTCGTCCTGGTAGTCGCGATTCATGTAGTAGTTGCGCAGGGTCAGGGTGCCGTGGCTGTCGTCGATAAAACCCGCCGCCCAGAGTTGGCCGGGCAACACGCTCAAGCCCAGCAAGGCCAGGGCCAGGCCCGAATGAAGACTGGACGCACAGGAAGCTGACGCAGCCGCAACGGCGTTGGATGGGAGATCTGGCATGTTCGATGTCCATTTTTTGTTGTTGTTTTAGGTGTCGAGCGAGGGCCTTGCAGCCGACGTCGCGGACAGAGAATGGAAACAGCCAAAGCCTTCCGTCAACCGCAAATGACCGATAATCGAACATTAATAATATTATCTATTTTTTAGTTGCATTTGGATTGATAGGTTAACCATCTGATTAATATAGGTTTATATTAATTTTTTGGATGGAGTTAAGGCGCTATTCATTTTTTAGTTATCTTTGTTATCTTAATTGTCAGCCAGCGACTCCGGCGCATTCCGTGTCGACGCCTGACTTGCCACCACAACAAAAACAACAATGAGGTTTGCCCATGGACAGTCCATCGCGTCGCTCGACGCTGACCATTGCTTTGTGCTTTATCGTTGCGCTGATCGAGGGGTTCGATCTGCAAGCGGCCGGCACCGCCGCCGCCGGGTTGCGCCAGAGCTTTGCCCTGGACCCGAAGATGATGGGTTGGGTGTTCAGCGCCGGGATCATCGGCCTGCTGCCCGGGGCGTTCTTCGGCGGCTGGGTCGCCGACCGTATCGGGCGCAAGAAAATTCTGCTCGGCGCGGTGCTGCTGTTCGGCCTGTTCTCGCTGTGCACGGCGTATGTCGAGGGCTATTCGAGCCTGCTGCTGGTGCGCTTCATGACCGGCCTCGGCCTTGGCGCGGCGCTGCCCAACCTGATCGCCCTGTGCGCCGAAGCGGTGAGCGAGCGTCGCCGTGGCACGGCCATCAGCATCATGTATTGCGGCGTGCCCCTGGGCGGCGCGCTGGCGGCCGTGGTGGCGATGTTCTCCAGTGAACATTGGCAGACCACCTTCATCATCGGCGGCCTGGCGCCGTTGCTGGTGGTACCGCTGATGGCCTGGTTGCTGCCGGAATCCAGTGCCTTTCGCCAACACACCGCCAGTGCCAGCCACAGCCGAGCTTCCACGGCCCAGGCGCTGTTCGGCGAAGGTCGCGCACGCACCACCCTGGCCTTGTGGCTGAGTTACTTCTTCACCCTGACCGTGATGTACATGCTGCTCAACTGGCTGCCGTCGCTGCTGCTCGAACAAGGCTTCAGCAAACCCCAGGCGGGGCTGGTGCAGATGCTGTTCAACATCGGCGGCGCCCTCGGTTCGTTGCTCGGCGGCCTGCTGCTGGACCGCTGCAACGGGCTCAAGGTGGTGCTGTTTGTGTACGCCGGGTTGCTGGCGGCGCTGGCCGGGGTTGGGTTGTCGGTGGGCATTGTGCCTATGGCCGTGGCCGGGTTTGCTGCGGGGCTGTTCGTGATGGCCGCACAATTGGTGCTCTACGCCCTGGCACCGCCCTCCTACCCGACCGCGGTGCGTGCCACCGGCGTTGGCGCAGCTGTGGCCATCGGCCGCCTGGGCTCGGTTGCCGGCCCCCTGGCCGCCGGGCAGATCCTCGCCGCCGGCGCCGGCACCGCTGGCGTCCTGCTGGCCACCTCCCCTGGCCTGGTCATCGCCGCGCTGTCGATCCTCACCGTCATCGCCCGCGCCGACGCTGCTGCGCAACTCAAACCGGCGCATTGAGCCGGGGCGGCAACGCCGGCTCGCGCGACCTTGCCTGGGGCTGCGGCAACCCCCGGCCCCACCCGGGCGTTGCCGCGGTCAACGCCTCAGAGGCTCAGGCAGATTTTTCCCAGGTGTGCACCCGAGGCTTCATGGGCGAAGGCCTTGGCGATATCCGCCAGGGCGAAAGTGCTGTCGATGATCGGTTTGATACCGGTGGCTTCCAGGCCCCGGACCATCTCGATCTGCTGCTGGCGGCTGCCGACAATCAGACCCTGCAGACGCTGTTGCTTGGCCATCAGCGCTGCCGTCGGCACCGGTCCGGCCCAGCCGGTGAGCACGCCGATCAGGGCGATATGCCCGCCGATGCGGCAGGCATTGATGGACTGCGGCAAGGTGCCTGGGCCACCGACTTCCACCACATGATCGACGCCGCGGCCGCCGGTCAGCTTGAGCACTTCAGCGCCCCACTCCGGGTGGGTGCGGTAATTGATGGTGTGGTCGGCCCCCAGCTCGCGGACCTTGGCCAGTTTGGCGTCCGATGAGGACGTGGCAATCACCGTGGCGCCCATGGCCTTGGCCAGTTGCAGGGCGAACATCGACACCCCACCGGTGCCCAGCACCAGCACGGTTTCCCCGGCCTTGAGCGCGCCGTCCACCACCAGTGCGCGCCAGGCGGTCAGGCCGGCGGTGGTCAGGGTCGCCGCTTCGGCATGGCTGTAGCCCTTGGGCGCATGGGTGAACCAGTGGCTGGGCTGGATCACCACTTCACGGGCGTAACCGTCGACCCCATCACCTGGGGTGGTGCTGAAATCGGCAATCGCCGGGGCGCCATCGTGCCAATGGGGGAAGAAGCAGGACACCACGGCATCGCCGACCTTGAACTCGCTGACGCCCTCGCCCACCGCTTCCACCACCCCGGCACCGTCGGCCATGGGAATCCGCCCGTCGGCGGTCGGCAGCGCGCCGGTCACCACCGCGTAGTCGTGGAAGTTCAGGGAGCAGGCATGGATGCGCACACGGATCTGCCCGGCGCCGGGCTGGCCAGGGTCCGCCAGCGTCACCGCGTTGAGGTTGTCCAGGGATGCCGGAAGGCTGAGCTTGATGGCTTGCATGGGATGCTTCTCCAGGGTTCAAAAATCTTCTTCGGGCCGCCGCCCAGAGCGCCGACCCTACCAGGGGGCTCACCCTAACACCGATGCCGACTCTCTGTTGCCGCTGCCGCCGGGGCGCCAACCCGTGAGTTCAAGCAAGCCCCCGGCCAGCCGCCACGATCAAGCTGCGCCGGCCCGCACAAAACACTGTTCGGTCACCGCCACGCCCCACTGCTCGCCCGGTTGCTCCTGCACCCGCTCAAAGCCGTGTTGCTCATACAGCGTGCGCGCCGCATCCAGGCCCTTGAACGTCCACAAGCGGGTGGCCGCAAAACCCCACTGGTCACAGAAGTCCAGGGCCTCGACCAGCAGCCGCCGGCCCAACCCCTGACCGCGCGCCGAATCATCGAGGATGAAGCAACGCAGGATCGCCTCGCCGCCCGCGCCCTCCCCATCAATAGCGATGGAGCCGACAATCCGCTCGCCCCGCAGCGCCACCCAGACCTGGTTGCGCGGGTTGTGCAAACGCCCCATCAGCTCAGCCATGTCCGCGGCCACCAGGCTCTCGAAGGGCTGCCCGAAACCGGCCCGGGCGGCGTAGTAGCTGGCGTGCATCTCGGCAATACGGCCAATCACTCCGGGCCGGTAGCCACAGGCGATGGACCAGCACTCGGGCGGCTTGGGCGGTTCGAGCACCTCGCCCAGGCGCACGGCACGCAGTGCCCGGGCGTAGTCGGCGATGCCCGTCGCGGCACCCCGCTGCTGTTGCCCGCTCAGCTGCGCCAGGGCCGCGGCCACCTGGGCCTGGGCGAAACGGTCGATGCCGCCCAGGGTCTGGGCCCCCTGGGCGGTGAGTTGCAGGCGCTTCGAGCGGGCATCCTGCGCATCGGCCTGTTCGCTGATCTCGCCGGCCTTCACCAGTTTGCGCACCAGACGGCTGACGCTGGATTTTTCCAGCCCCAGCAGCAGCACCAGATCGCTGGCGGTCAAGGCATTGCCCTGGCCGATCTCCAGCAGCGCATGCACCGCTGAGGGCGGGTAGTCGGTGGCGGCCAGGGTGTTCTGCAGGAAGCCCAGCTCACGGACCATCTGCCGCGAAGCCTGGCGCAACTGTGGAACAAGGCCAACGAATGGGTTCGACATCGGGGTGACCTCGCACAGTGGGTATTTAGTTGTAGCTTACAACCATTTAACCGACAAGCCCGATGCGCTCAGGCCCTGACCTGCGGGAAGTGCAAGCCCTGACCGGCAGCGATAAAAACCCAAGCACTCACTAATGAGAAGCATTACCATAAACGTTTTCTCGCCCACCTCGTCTCCGGAACCCTCATCGATGGTGCCCAACTCTTCGCTACAGCACGCCGTAGGCGAGCTCTACGCCCAGCATCACAACTGGGTGGTGCAACTGCTGCGGCGCAAGCTCGGCAACCAGGACCAGGCCATGGACCTGGCGCAGGACACTTTCCTGCGCATCCTGCGCAGCGAACAATTGCCGCAGCTGCGCGAACCCCGGGCCTACCTCAATACCGTGGCCAGCCGCCTGTGCGGGCAGTATTTCCGCCGTCAGGCCCTGGAGCGGGCGTACCTGGAATCCCTGGCGCAGTTGGAGCCACAGCACCAACCCTCGCCGGAAACCCGCCTGCTAGTGCTCGAAGCCCTGGACGCCGTGGGCCAGGTACTGGACGGCCTCGGCGCACGGGTGCACGAGGTGTTTTTGCTGTCCCAGCTCGAAGGCCTGACTTACCCGCAGATTGCCGAGCGCCTGCAGCTCTCGGTCAACGTGGTGCAGAAAGCCATGCTCAAGGCCTACCGTCATTGCTACGCGGCGGTGTACCCGGGATGAACGCCTTTCAGCCGGTGGACGATCAGGGCGCCGTGGACCAGCGGGTGCTGGACCAGGCCCTGGAGTGGCTGGTGCTGCTGCAATCGGGCATCAGCAACCCCGAGCAGCAGGCCGCCTGCCTGGCCTGGCGGCGAGCCGACCCGCAGCATGAACTGGCCTGGCAGCGCCTGGCCGGCATCGGCCAGAACCTGCGCGACAGCACCCGCAGCCTGCCCGCGGACCGTGCCCGGCAGCTGCTGCAGGCCCGCAGCCACCCCGGGCGGCGCACCCTGCTCAAGGGCATCGTCGGCCTCGGCGTAGTGGCCGCCAGCAGTTGGAGCGTGCGCGAGCGATGGCTGTTGCCGCAGCTGTTCAGCGACTACCACACCGCCACCGGCGAGCGCCGGCAACTGCAACTGGCCACCGGCGCCAGCCTGCAACTGGACACCCGCACCAGCCTCGACCAGCAGGCCAGCCCCCAGGGCCTGCAACTGCGGCTCAACAGTGGCCGCCTGCTGTTGACCCTGGGCAACGCCGCGCCGCTGCGGATCGTCACCGCCGATGCGCGAATACTTCTGGCGCCGCAGTCGCAACTGATCATCAGCGTCGGCTTGCCGGGCAACCACGGCACCCGGGTGCAGGTGCTGGCCGGCAGCGGCTCACTCAGTAGCGCCGAGCGCCCTGCGTTGAGCCCGGGCCAGCAAGTGGACATCCGCCAGCAGCGGATCGGCGCCCTGGCAGCAGTGCCCGCCTCGGCCAGCGCCTGGACCCAGGGCCTGCTGATCGCCGAACGCCAGCCCCTGGGCGAGGTGATCGCCGAGCTCGACCGCTATCGCCCGGGCCTGCTGCGCTGCGCCAGCGAGGTCGCCGGGTGGCGAGTCTCTGGCTCGTTCTCCCTGGACCAGCCGGATGCCAGCCTCGACTTGCTGGCCCGAACCCTGCCGATTCGTGTCCGCCGAGTCATGGGTTACTGGGCCTCGGTGGAAGCCGCCTGAGTTTTTCTGGTTTTTTTCCAGGCCGGCGGCAGTTTTTTCAATCTCGTGCATCAAGACCAGGGAAGAAGCTGAAAAACAGCTCAGCGCCAACCCTTCCCAACCCACGGACTTTCTCTATGCACACTCGCCTCACGCCCCTTGCCGCGGCCCTGCGCTCGCTACTCATCGGCCTGTCGATCGCCAGCGCCAGCCTGCCGCTGCTGGCCGCCGAAGCCCGCGCCGCCGTGACCGACAGCCAGCAACGCGACTACGCCATCGCCCCGGGCAACCTGGATCAGGTGCTGGGGGCCTTCGGCCAGCAATCCGCGACCATGATCGCCGTCGATGCCAGCCTCAGCGCTGGCAAGCGCAGCAACGGCCTGAACGGCCGCTTTGCCATTGGCGAAGGCCTGCACCAGCTGCTGGCGCCCCTGGGCCTGCAAGCGCTGGCCGAGGGCGCGGGGTATCGGGTGGTCCAGGCCAGCGGCAGCGAACGGGTCGAGCTAGGGGCGACCACGGTCAGCGCCAACCAGTTGGGCACCATCACCGAAGGCAGCGGCTCCTATACGCCGGGCACCATCGCCACCGCCACCCGCCTGGTGCTGACACCCCGGGAAACCCCGCAGTCGATCTCGGTGGTGACCCGCCAGGTGATGGACGACTTCGGCCTGAACGCCATCGACGACGTGATGCGCCACACCCCGGGCATCACCGTCTCGACCTATGACTCCGAGCGCACCAACTACTACTCCCGCGGTTTCTCCATCGTCAACTTCCAATACGATGGCATTCCGACTCTGCGCGACACCCAGTACTCGGCAGGCCAGACCCTGACCGACATGGCCATTTATGACCGCGTCGAAGTCCTCAAGGGCGCCACCGGCCTGCTCACTGGCGCCGGTGGCGCTGGCGGCACCATCAACCTGATTCGCAAGAAGCCGACCGCCGATTTCCAGGGCCACATCGAACTGGGTGCCGGGACCTGGGACAACTACCGCACACAGATCGACGTCAGCGGACCCTTGACCGAAACCGGCAACGTACGCGGCCGGGCAGTGGCGGCCTATCAGGACAAGAAGTCCTTCCTCGATCACTACTCGCGCAAGACCGGCGTGTACTACGGCATCCTCGAAGTCGACCTGGACGAAGACACCCTGCTGACCCTGGGTGCCGACTACCAGGACAGCGACCCGAAAGGCTCCAGCTGGACCGGCTCGCGCACGGTCTACGATGCCGTTGGCAATCGCCTGGACCTGCCGCGCTCGTTCAACAACGGCCCGAAATGGAGCTCATGGGCCCAATACAGCCGCACCGCCTTCGCCACCCTCGAACACAGCTTTGCCAACGGCTGGGTGACCAAGGGCCAGTACAACCATCAGATCAACGGCTACGACTCGCCCCTGGGCTACATTTCCCAGGACAGCGCCACCGAAAGTTCGATCTGGGCGCAGAAGTACACCGGCGAAACCACCGCCGACAGCCTGGATGTCTACGCCTCGGGGCCCTTCGAATGGCTCGGCCGCGAGCACCAACTGGTGGTCGGCCAGTCGCTGTCCATTGCCAAGTGGAAGGGCAAGGATTACGGCAGACCCACCTTTTTCGATAACACCTACGACTTCTACCAATGGCACGGTGAAGCCATCGAACCCCGGTGGAACCAACCCACCAAGATCAATGACCTGACCACACGCCAGACCGGCTCATACGTCACCGGGCGCTTCAGCCTGATGGATGAACTGCACCTGTTGCTCGGCGCCCGGCTCGCCAACTACCAGGTCACCGGTACCCGTGACAGCCAGACAAGCGGCAAGGTGATCCCCTATGCCGGCCTGGTGTACGACCTCAACGACAACTTCTCCACCTATGCCAGCTATACCGAGATCTTCCAGCCCCATACCGAATACGAGGACCGGACCGGCAAGATGCTGGAGCCCAACGAAGGCAAGAACTATGAGCTGGGTCTCAAGGGCGAGTTCTTCGACGGCCGCCTGAATACCAGCCTCGCCTATTTCGAAGTGCATGAAAAAAACCGGCCGCTGGCAGACACGCTGTTCAACTCGATTCCGGGCAACGACCGCGCCTATGTAGGCACCGAAACCAAGACCAAAGGCTATGAGGCAGAGATCTCCGGCGAACTCAGCCCCGGTTGGCAGTTGCAGGCCGGCTACACCCACAAGATCGCCCGCGATGCCGAGAACCAGAAGGTCTCGACCTGGGAGCCGCAAGACCAGGTCAGCTTCTACACCCGCTACAAGCTCAAGGGCGACCTGGACAAACTCACCCTCGGCGGCGGCGCACGCTGGCAGAGCGCTGGCTGGCAGACGCTCTACAACAGCGGCAAGCGGCGTTCCGAAGAGTTCACCCAGGACCCGTACTGGCTGGTGGACCTGATGGCCCGCTACCAGCTCAGCGAACACCTGTCGGCGACCCTCAACGTCAACAACCTGTTCGACAAGGTGTACTACACCAATATCGGCTTCTACACCTCGGCCTACTATGGCGACCCGCGCAACGTCATGGTCACCACCCGCTGGGACTTCTAAAACCCCGACCTCGTCGTGGCCCGCCCCGGCAGCGGCTGGCCACGGTGCTTGCCGCCCTCCCCCGTAGCATTTGCTAACCCTTGCCGCCGACCGTTGCGCCGAAATTCCTGTGGCGGTCGCGGCACATCTGGTAAAACCCGCTCTCGACTGTTGTGTGGTGAAGCCTTCCATGTCCCCAACCCTGTTCCAGCGCCTGCGCCGTCGCTGGTTCCCCTTGCTGTGCATGGCCGCGCTGATCGTCGGTCTGCCGGCTAGCTGCGCGGTGCTCCAGCACCAGGAACGCAAGCTGGTGTTTCGCATCGAGCCCGGCACCGCCGGCTGGTATCGCGGCCTGCCGAGCACGGTGCAGGAGTTGGAACTCAAGCCGAAAAGCTTCAAGGCCGGGCAGAACATCCACGCCTGGTGGTGGCCGGCGCAACGCGCCGATGCCCCGGCGATCCTCTACCTGCACGGGGTGCGCTGGAACCTCACCGGCCAGCTGTTTCGCATCGAGCAACTGCATGCCCTGGGCTATTCGGTGCTGGCCATCGACTACCGCGGTTTTGGCCAGAGCCACGGCGACCTGCCCTCCGAAACCAGCGTCTACGAGGATGCGCGAATTGCCTGGGAGCGGTTCAAGGTGCTGCAACCCGACGCCGGCAAGCGACTGATCTACGGCCACTCGCTGGGCGGCGCGGTGGCCATCGACCTGGCCGCCGAACTGGGTCGCCAGGCCGTCAGCGACCATACGCCGGTCGCCGCCCGCGGGCTGATTGTCGAGTCCACCTTCACCACCCTGGCGGACGCTGCGGCAGCAGTGACCAAGACCTCACTGCCGGTGCGCTGGGTGATGTCGCAGAAATTCGACTCCATCGACAAGATCCGCGAGATCGGCATGCCATTGCTGGTGGTGCATGGCTTGAAGGACGACTACGTACCGCCACGCCTGAGCAAGGCACTGTTCGCCGCGGCCGAAGAGCCGAAGAAACTGCTGCTGGTGCCTGGTGGCACCCACAACAACAGCATGAGCCTGGCAGGCAAGGGCTATGGCCAGGCGATCAATGCCCTGCTGCGGGCCAAGCCCGGCCACAACCTCGCCGGCCCGACACCCAACGCCATCCCCACCAGCTGAAGCGGGCTTGTGTAGGAGCTGGCTTGCCAGCGAAGAGGCCCGCAAGATCGCCGCATTCCCTCGCCATGAACCGTGCCCACTGGCCGCTGCGCGGTTCGCCGGCAAGCCGGCTCCTACAGGGAGAGGCCGCGTTTCTCGTAGGTGCTGTCCGGTTGCGGGCGCAGGGCTTCGCCGATGGTGCGCAACTTCAGGCAGGTCTCCTGGTACTCGCTCTCGGGGTCCGACTCGCCGACGATGCCGCAGCCGGCGAACAGGTGTGCCTGGTTGCCACGGATCAGTGCCGAGCGCAGGGCCACGGCAAACTCGCCATCGCCCTCGGCGTTCAGCCAGCCCACCGGGGCCGCGTACCAGCCGCGATCCAGGTGTTCGTGTTCGCGGATATAGCCCATGGCCCTGCCTCGCGGCAGGCCGCCCACCGCCGGGGTCGGGTGCAGGGCGTCCACCACTTGCAGCAGGTCGACCTGGGGCCGCAGGCGCCCCAGCACCGGGGTCAGCAGGTGCTGGACGTGGGCCAGACGATGCAGTTGCGGCTGCGCTGGAATCTCCAGCATCGCGCAATACGGCTGCAACGCCTCGCGCAGGGTCTGCACCACCAGCGCGTGTTCATGGCGGTCCTTGGCACTGTCCAGCAGTGCCTGGCCCAGCTCCGCGTCCTGTTGTTCATACAGGCCACGGGCGCAGGTGCCGGCCAGAGCCACGGTGCTCAGGGTGCCCCGGGCCACCCGCACCAGGCGCTCGGGTGTGGCGCCGAGGAAACAGCTGTCACCGCGACTGAAGGCGAACAGGAACGCCTGGGGATAGGCCGCCCGCAGATGCTCCAGCAAGGGGCCACAGGGAATGCAGCGCGGCGCCTGCAGGCAGACTTCCCGGGCCAGCACCACTTTGCTCAGCTCACCGGCATTGATCTGGCCAATGGCTGCCGCGACCATGGCCTGCCATTGCTCGGCGCTCAGGGGCTGTGTGGCATTGCCAATACCCGCCACGCTCTCCTGGCGCGGCGCGTGGGCGTAGCGTGTCTGCAGCAAGCTCCACTCGGCTTCAAGGCTGGCGGCGCAGTGGGCGACGTCGGCACCGGGTTCGACCCACACGCTGAACAGCCAATGCTGCTGCTCGCCTTCGCCCAACAGCAGGATGCGCGGCAACACCAGGGAGGTGGCGGCGAAGGATTGCCACTGGGCGCTGCGCGGCCCCTGGGGGTCGAAAGCGAAGCCACCACACAGGTAGGCCGGTCGCGGTCCCACCTGATGGGCCTGCTCCAGCAACTGGCGCCAGGCCTGGGTACTGGCGGCAAAACGTTCGCCGGCCGGCGGGCTGATTTCCTCGGTGCAGCCAAAGCCGGCCAGGCTCATGGCCCCCTGTTCACTGGACCAGAACAGGCTCTGGCCGAACACCTGGCGGTTGGCGCAGAACAGCCGCAGCGGGTCCAGGCGCTCGGCGGCCAGGCTGAATACCACCAGCACCGCGCGGCCATCACCGCGGGCTCGGGCCTCGCCTTCACGCAGGGCCCGGGTCAGCCCGGACAGACAGGACTCATTCATGCTGTGCTCCTTGCTCCAGGCCGTGCCGGGCGCGCCAGTGGCGCACTTGCTGGGCAATGTTCCAGTGGATGATCTGGGCGAACAACGGCACCACGAACAGCGGGTCCAAGCCTGCCTGTTCGGCCCATTGATGGCGCAGGGGAAGCATCGCGCTGACCCGCTCCGGGGCGGCGATACTTTGCTCTGTGGGTTTGAACTGCGCCGCCGCCTTGACATAGGCCAGGCGCTGGCCAAGGGCCTGGATGATCTGCTCGTCCAGGGTGTCGATACCGCAGCGGATGTCTTGCAGATCGCTGCACTGCTCAGGTGTTTTCATGTCGGTGTCTGCCAAAGTGAAGATTCAGGGAGTCGAGGGCCAGGCCTGCCACGCCTGCTCGCCGTGCCCGGCCAGCAGGCGAGTCAGGTGCCTGAGCAGTTCGGCCTGCTGTTCGCGCAGGTAGAAGTGCCCGCCGGGGAACGTCTGGTAATCGGTCACCTGAGCACTGACCTCGGCCCAGGCATAGGCTTCGTCCGGGTCGACTTCAGGGTCCCGGGCGCCCAGGCACACGCTCAGCGGCAGGTCCAGGGCGCGGCTGATATCGCCGTAATATGACTCGATCAGCCGATAGTCGTTACGCAGCGCCGGCAGGTACAAGTCCCGCAGCGCCGGGTCATCGAGGGGCGACGGCGCACCGTCGGACAGGCGCCGCACCTCCTCCAGCAGCCCGGCATCCGGTCCCTGGTGCAGCTCGCTGTGACGCTGACGATGGGGCGCCGGGTGCGCGGAGACGATCAGCCGCTGGGGCGCCGAGCCCTGCTGCTGCAGACGCGCAGCCACCTCGAAGGCCAGGGCCGCGCCCATGCTGTGGCCAAACAGCACCAGTGGCCGGTCCACCAGGTCCGACAGGGCGCGGGTGATGGTGCCCGCCATCCATTCCAGGCTGCCGGGCCAGGTTTCGTCGAGCCGCTCTTCACGCCCCGGGTACTGCACGCTGACCAACTCGACGTCCGTCGGTAACAATCCACGCCAGTCATTGAAGAAGCCGGCGCTGCCCCCGGCATGGGGAAAGCACACCAGACGGCAACGCGGCGGCTGTGGCTGCGGATAACGCCGCAACCATGCGCTAGGAGCCTTTCTCACAACACACCCTCCTCTACTTCTACGGTGGCCGCGGTGGCCGGTTCTGAGCAAGGCCAGCTGACCCGGGTGTCCGGCAACCAATGGCGGACCTGTTCCAGGCACGCCGCGGCATCCAGCACCTGGGCGGCGTAATGCAGGCCCGTAGGCAGTTGCGCCCAGTGCAGGGCGCAGAACGCCGCAACACTGCCGGTCAGGCGCGAGCCATCACTGCCCCGCAGCCAGCCACGGGCCCGCTGCAGGCGTCCGTCGCGCACGCCCTCGACTTCCACTGCCAGCACTTGGTACGGGGTACGCCCGGCCACGTCCAGGGTACTGGCCTGGACCAGCGCGGCGATGTTTTGCGCGCTGTGGCGAGTCTTGGGATCCGAACCCTGGATGCGTTGCAGGGCCGCCGCCAGTTGCCCACCTTCGAACAGGTTGAAGCCCTGCCCGCTTGCGACCTGGAGATCACTGAACAGTCGCTGCTGCTCGGTGCTCAGGTAAGGCACGGCCTGCACCGCAACGCCGGGCAGCCAGTCAGGTTGCAGACCGTGCGCGGCACTCGCGGCCAACCGCACCGCACGCCCCGCGGACCAGCCGAACTGGGCCTGGCCAAAGCCGTTGCCCAGGCTCAGCAGGAAGTCCTCGGCCGCGGTCGCCGACAAGCGCCCCAGGCCTCCGGCGTAACAGCGCAGCGCCCGAACCTCCTGGAAGCGGCTCGCCAGCACCTGGGGAAACAGCCCCGAAAGCCCCGGCAGCATGCCCGCCGACAGCAGCACCCGGCGGCCGGCCGGCAGCCGGCCCTGCAAGCGCTGATGCAACGGGTCGTCGCCGCCCACATCCAGGTAGTCGGCGCCGGCCGCCAACGCGGCCCGGGCCACCCGGTCAACAATCCGGTAGCTGGGGCCGGCGCAATTGATCACCAACTGGCAACCGGCGCAGAACGCCGTGAGGCTCTGGTCGTCCCACAGATCCACCGCGCGCACTTCGGCCCGGCCCCGCAGTTGCTGTTGATTCAACTGTTCGGCCTGCCGCGCATCGCGGCCACCCAGGCGCAGCTGGCATGCGTCGGCCAGCAGCAGCGCAACCTGGCGCCCGACACTGCCGTAGGCGCCGACCAAGCCAATTACCCTGCCCCTCATGCCGCCACCTCGATTGGCGCATCGAAGGCCTGGGCCACAGCCTCCACCTGCGGGCTCTGCATGCAGCTGAAGTGATCCCCCGGCACGTCCACCACCCGCAGCTCGCCCAGGCACAGGGCCTGCCAGTAGGCACTCATGTCGCGGTGCATGCCCGGCAACACCTGGACTTCACCGCTCTGCCGGATGAACAGCATGTCGCCCTGGTACGGCGTGGCCTCGTGCAGGGCCACCGCCGCCAGGCTGTGACGCAAGACCCGCAGTTGCTCGCCCAGCCAGTCCAGGTCGCTGAGCTGGGAGCCGGCGTGCCGCATGGCTTGGGCAATCGCCTGCAAACGCTGCTCCGCAGATTTCTCCGCCAGGCGCTGCAGGCAGGCCAGGGCCGCAGCACAGTCGGCTTGCTCGCTCAGGGCCAGCAACGAACCCTGCGGCACCCGGCCCGGGGTCTGTTCCAGGACCCGGGCGATGCAGCGTTCCATGGCCTGTTCATCCGCGGGGTAACCCAACGCCAGAGGATCGGCCTGCATCACCCGGGCGAACACGTACTCGGCCAGCAAGTCGTCCTCGATCATGAATGGCACCCGGTAGCTGCTGATCACGCTCAGTTGCAGCACCTCGATGGCGCGCGCCGCCAGGCAGGCCGCCAGTTCCGTGGCCAGCAGCCCGCCGAGGCAGTAGCCGACGATGCTCACCTGGCGTCGCCCCTCAGCCTGCAAGGTGTCGGCGTAGCGCTCGGCCAACTGGCGAATCGCGGTGGCCGGTTCCAGGGCCAGGTAGGCCGGCACATCGTTGAGCACCAGCCCTTCCAGGGCCGCCTCTTCGCCCAGGGCGGCAAACAGCGCCCGATACGGTGCCAGGGTGCCGCTGCCGTCGTGGACGAAAATCCGCGTCGGCCCCTGGGCCCTGGCGCTGATGCGCACCAGTGGCGAATCGGCTTCCACTCCCTGCCCCCGCAGATACTCGGCCAGGGCGGCCACGGTCGGCTGGTTGATCAACTGCCGCAGCAGGTCGCTCCAGGGCAAGTCCCGAGCCTGGGGCAAGGCTTCGCGCAAGCGGCCCACCACTTGCGCCACCAGCAGGGAGTCGCCGCCCAGCTCGAAGAAACTCTGCTCCCGGCCCACCACCGGCACCCGCAACAGGCTCTGCCAGACCTGGGCAATGCTGCGCTCCAGATCGTCCAGCGGCGCCGCGCCGCTGTTGACTTGCTGCTCGGGCCCGGCACTGCCGATGCGCGCCAGGGCCTGGCGGTCGACCTTGCCGTTGGCGGTCAGCGGCATCTCGTCGAGGATCTGCCAGTCCGCCGGGATCATGTAGTCCGGCAGGCGCTGGGCCAGGTGCTCGCGCAGGGCCTCCGGCGCCAGGGTCTGGCGTTCGCTCTTGAAACGGGTGATGAACAGGTGCTGGCCGATCTGCGACATCGCATCGTCGGCCTTGGGCAGGCACAACGGTGTCTCGCCCCCGGCCTCCAGCAACAGCTGCTGCCACTGCTCGCGACGGATGAAGGTGGTGTCCAGTTCAGCACGGAAATCCTCGAAGGCGCTGAGGCCTTCCTTGAACTCCATGGAGGCCATGATCTGGTAGGTGTCGCGGGTGGCTTCGATGAAGATCAGCCAGCCTCCCGGGGCGAGCATTTCCCGCAGCCGCGCCAGCACCCGGCTGGCGTGCCGTGAGTTGTGCAGCACGTTGGCGCAGAGGATCACGTCCAGGGAGTTGGCGGCCACGCCCTGGGCCCAGTGGTCCTGGTTGAGGTCGAACAGGCCGTAGCTGACCCAGGGGAAGGCGGCGAAATGCTCCCGGGCCTCGTTGAGGAAAAACTGCGACAGGTCGGTGAACTGGTAATCCACCGCCAGCCCGTCGAGGGCCGGAATCAGGTCGGCGCTGGTGCCACCGACCCCGGCGCCGATTTCCAGCAGGCGCAGGCGCTGGCCCGCAGGTCGCTGGCGAATGATCTCCTGCACCGCGGCGCACACCGCCTGGTTCAGGTACTGGCTGATGAGGTTCTTGCGGTACGCACCCTCGGCCGTGTCGGTGCGGCCCTGGGGGAATAGCAGGTGCAACGGGTCGAGTTGGTCGCTCATCAGCGCCGGCAACTGCTCCTGGCTTTCGCGCAGGTAGCGCAGGACCTCGGCGCCCCAGCCGACGCTGGTTTCCAGGCTGTCGATACGCTGCCAGAGCTGGCGGTATTCGTCGCGCTCGACCTGCAGGTCCGAGTAGCTGGCCGTATCCCGGTCATGGTGCACCAGCCCCTCACGGGCCAGGGCCTGCAGCCAGCGGCGGATCAGCCGCTGGTTGCGCGGGGCGACGTCGCAATGACGCCATATCTGTTCCAGGCTGTGCCGCTGCCCCGGCTGTTCGAACAATCCCGGGCGTTGCAGGGCCAGGCCCATGGACAGCAACGCGGCGCGCTCGACGCAGGCCGACATTTCGCTCACCAACGCATCGCTCAAGCCACCGCGCACGGCCTGTGCGGCCGACTGGGTCAGCGCCTCCAGTTGCGCCGGCCAAGGCATCGGCATCTCCCGCAGGCTGGCCCGCAGACAGGCTTGCAGGCGTCGGTCGAAGGCGCCCTCACCCGCGGCCACCACCACCGCCGACTCCACATGGGGATGGCTGAGCAACGCGCTTTCCACTTCCGCCAGTTCGATCCGGTGGCCACGCACCTTGACCTGGAAATCCTCGCGGCCAAGGAACTCGAGCAAACCGTCTTCCAGGTAGCGGCCCAGGTCGCCGGTGCGGTACAGGCGTTCGCCACTGCGCGGGTGGTCGACAAAACGCTCGGCGGTTTTCTGCGCATCGCCGAGGTAACCCAGAGCCAACCCGTCGCCCGCGATATACAGCTCGCCGGCCACCCCTTGCGGGCGGTCGCGGCCCTGTTCGTCGAGGACCATGAAGCGCTGGTTGGCCAGGGGCGTGCCATAGGGAATGCTGCGCCACTCGGGATTGACCTGCTGGATCGGGTAGTAGATCGACCAGATCGCTGCTTCCGTGGCACCGCCCAGGCTGATCAGGCGCAGGCCCGGCAGGCACTGCGCGGCTTCGGCCGGCAGGTTCAGGGCAATCCAGTCCCCCGACAGCAATGCCAGGCGCAAGGCCGTCGGGGCCGCCGCGGGCACCGCCTGCAGGTAGTGGGTGAGCATCTGCAACTGCGCCGGCACCGAGTTCCACAGGGTCACGCCATGTTCGCGGGCACATTCGGCCCAATGCGACGGATCGGCACGGCGTTGTGGCTCCGGCAGCACCAGGGCGCCGCCCACCGCGAACAGGCCGAAGATGTCGTACACCGACAGGTCAAAGCCCAGGCTGGCCAGGGCCAGCACCCGGTCATCGGCCTCGATGGCAAAGCGCTGGTTGATGTCGACGATGGTATTGAGGGCCGCCTGATGGCTGATCATCACCCCCTTGGGCACCCCGGTGGAACCCGAGGTGTAGATCACGTAGGCCAGTTGCTGCGGGTCGCTGTTCAGGCTCGGCAACGCCCGTTGCGCCGCCCGCGGGCCCTGGTCCACCGCGATCACCTGGGTCACCCGCGACGGCCAGCCCAGGCTGTCGCTCAACCAGGACTGGCTGAGCACCCGGCCGACCTCGGCGTTGTCGAGGATCAGCGCGCGTCGGGCCTCGGGCTGGTTGGTGTCCAGGGGCAGGTAGGCGGCCCCGGCGCGGAGGATGCCAAGCACCGCGATCACCTGTTCCAGGCCCTTGTCCATGCACACCGCGACCCGCTCGCCGGGTTGGCAACCGGCGTCCAGCAGGGCCTCGGCCACGGCTTCGGCGCGTCCGGCCAGTTCGCCGTAGCTCAACTGCGCGGCGCCCTGGATCAGCGCCACGCGCTGTGGCGCGGCGGCGGCCTGTTGCCAGAAAGGCTGGTGCAACAACCCGCTCGGCAGCGCTTGCGCGGTCTGGTTCACCAGTTCGCGCTGCAGGCGCTGCACCGCCGGCAACTCCAGGCAGTCGTCCAGGGTCCAGGCCGAGGGTTCCCGGGCCAGGCGCTTGAGCAAGCGTTCGAAAGTGTCGAACAGGTCATCGAGCAAGGCCGCGCTGAACACCCCTTCGCGGATGTCCCAGTTGATCGCCAGGCCGTTGTCGCGCTCGCTGACCTGGCAGTCGATCAGCACCTGGGGCGTCTGGCTGATGCCGAACACCAGTTCGGCGCCAGGCATGAACGCCCCGCCGCCGCTTTCACCACCGGCCCCGAGGGTGCTGGTGAAGGCGTAAGGCATCAGCGCCGCGTCCTGGCCCTTGCGCCGCGCCAGTTCGCGCAGCACTTCGATGCCCGAGCACAGCCGGTGGTCCATGTCCTGCCACAGCTGTTCCTGCAACTGCTGGCTGCGCTGGCCGAAACTGCCGCCTTGCAGGGTCTGTACTTGCAGCAGCTCCACCGAACTGAAGTCGCCCACCAGGCGATCCACCTGGGGGTGCAGCGACAGGCGATTGAGCAAGGTCAGGCTCAGGCAGAAATCCCCGCGCCGGCTCCAGCGCCCCAGGGTTTCGGCGTAGGCCGAGAGGATTGCCGCCGACACCCCGACCCCAGCCGCCGCGGCGTTCAAGCGCAGGGCGTTGCAGTCCCGGGCTTCCAGGCTCATGGCCCGGCGCTGGAAGCGCGGCCCGCTGGGCGCCCCCAGCAGCGGCAGTTCCGGTGCTCCCGGCAGGCCGTCGATCCGCTCCCACCAATACTGCCGATCCCGCTGGTAACGCGGTTGCTCACGCAGGCGGCGCTCCCCCAGCACGTAGTCGCGGAAACTGATCTGCGCCGGTGCCGGCAAGGCTTCGCCGCGATACAGCTGCTGCAACTCGGCCAACAGCATGCGCACGCTCTGGTAGTCGCAGACCAGCAGGTCCACCGAAAGGTGCAGGCGCGACTGCTCGCGGCCCTGGCTCACCCGCAATTCGATCAAGGGCCATTGTTGCGGCGTAGCGCGGCGCAGTTCCATGCGCTCGCGCAGAGCCTGCAAGGCGCTGCCGTCATCGTCGCGCAGGTCATGGCACGGGATCGAGTAGTGCGGCACCTGGGGCAGGATGCGCTGGTAGCCCTCCTCCAGCACCACCGCGCGGAGCATTTCGTGGCGCGCGATCAACTGGTTCCAGGCGCGCTCCAGGCGTGCCGGGTCGAGGTCTTGCTGGGCGAATTCCAGGTAGCCGTGGCACGCCACGCCGCCGTAGCTGAAAGCGTTGGTGCGGCCCATCAGGTAGGCCGCCTGGACGTCGGTCAGCGGGAAGGGTTCTTCGCGGGCCGAATGGTCGGCCTCCAGGGTCGGCATCTGCGCCGCCTGCAGGGCCTGCAGCAGCGCGTCCTTGTGTGCGCGCAGTTGCTGCAGGCGCGCCTCGTCCATCACCCCGGCCGGGGCCCGGTAGCGCAGGCGGCCCTGTTCTTCCCAGAGTTCCACGCCCCGTTGTTGCAGGTCCTGTTGCAGTTCTTGCAGCGTCATAACACGCCCTCCACCATTGCGTTCTGATTGACGGGCCGCTGCTCCCGGCGCGAGGCAAGCAACTGCCCCTGCAGGGCCACGGTGGCCGCGTTGAAAAAATCCTTGAGCGACAGCTCCAACTGGAACTGCCGGGCGATGCGTTCGATCAGCCGGGCCGCCAGCAAACTGTTGCCGCCCAGGGCGAAAAAGCCCTGGTGCCGGCCCACCCGTGGCACCTCCAGCAGTTCTTCCCAGAGCGCGGCCACGGCTTCTTCCCAGGGGCCTTGCGGGGGTTGCTGGTTGTCGGGCTGGATGCCCCGGCGCTGCTCCTGCAGCAGCCACGCCAGCGCGGCGCGGTCGACCTTGCCATTGGCGCTCAGGGGCAGTTCCGGCAGGTTCAGCCAGCTGTCCGGCAGCATGTGCTCCGGCAGCCACTGGGCCAGCCACTGGCGCATGGCGCTGGCCTCGGGCAACGTCTCGCAGCCCACCAGCGCCACCGCCAGCTGGCGCTCGGCACCCGGCAGGATCAGGCTCACGGCGCGGCTCACCGCCGGGTGGCGTTCCAGGGCCACGTCGATTTCCGCCAGCTCGATGCGAAAGCCGCGGACCTTGACCTGATGGTCCAGGCGTCCGAGAAACTCCAGGGTGCCGTCGGCCCAGTAGCGGCCCTGGTCGCCGGTGCGGTACCAGCGCTGGCCGGCATGTTCGACAAAGCGCTGGGCGCTGAGGGTCGGCAGGCCGCGATAACCGGCGGCCACCCCATCGCCGCCGATCCACAGTTCACCGGGCACCCAGTCCGGGCAGTCGTGGCCCTGGCTGTCCACCACCCGCAAGCACTGATTGTCCAAGGGCCGGCCATAGGGGATCGAACGCCAGTGCGCGGGGACCTCGCCCACCTCTTGCACGTTCGACCAGATGGCCGCCTCGGTGGCGCCGCCCAGGGCCACGAATTGCAGCGGCCGGCCGGCGGCCTGGCGCAGGCGCCGCGGCAGGTCGAGCCCGACCCAGTCGCCGGACACCATCGCCAGGCGCAGCGACCCGAGCCCGCCAGCGTCACGCACCTGCAGGGTGAGCATGTCCAGCAACGCCGGCACCGAGTTCCACAGCGTCACCTGCTGTTCACGGATCAGCCGCAGCCATTCCTGGGGCTCCTTGCGGCGTTCATCGGCGGGCAGCACCAGGGCGCCGCCGACGCTCAGGAGGCCGAACAGGTCATACACCGAGAGGTCGAAATCCAGGGCTGAAACCGCCAGGACCCGGTCCTCGGCACCGACCCGATAACGGCGATTGATCGCCTCGACGGTGTTCATCGCCGCGCCGTGGCACAGCTCCACGCCCTTGGGTTCACCGGTGGTGCCGGAGGTGAAGATCACATAGGCCAGGGCGCTCGGCGCCTGCGCCACCGGTTCGACCAGGGCGCTTGCCGTACGGGCATGGGCCAGGGTCACCACCTGCAGTGCGGCGAGCCACACGCCGCCCTCGCGTCGAGGCGCGTCGGTGATCACCAGCCGCGCTCCGGCACGCTGATAGATCTGGTCGCGGCGTGCCGCCGGCTGTTCCACCCCGACCGGTACATAGACCGCACCCGCGGCGAGAATCCCCAGCACCGCGATCACCTGTTCGCGGCCCTTGGGCAAGGTGATCGCCACGGCGTCACCGGGTTGCACGCCCCAGTCCAGCAAGGCCCCTGCCAGTTGCAGGGCCTCTCGGGCCAGCTCGGCGTAACTCAGGGTGCCCTGCTCGCAGATCAGCGCCGCCCGTTCGGGCTGCCGCCGGGCCTGGAGGAAAAAGCCCTGGTGCAACAGCTGCGCCGGGCTGGCATGGGCGGTGTGGTTGGCCGCCTGGCGCACCTGCTGCTGACTCTCGGGCAAGGGCAGCGGCGCTGGCTGTTGCCAGTCATTGGCACAGAGCCACAGCAGCAACTGCCGATAGCCATCGAACATCTGCTCCAGCAGGCCTTCGGGGAACAGTGCCGGCACCGCATCCCAGTTCAGCAGCAGGCCATCGGCCAGCGGATAGCTCTGGTGATCCAGCCACACCTGGGGGGTTTGCGACAGGGCCCAGCCGGGTTCCCCCAACTGCTGGCGGCACGTCTCATCGACAAACGCCGGGCCCAGGTTGCAGGCGAACACCACCGGCGCACCCTGGCCCGCGCCCTGGCGCAACCGTGCGCGTTCGCGCAGTACCTCAACCCCAGGCCAGGCGCTGTGGGCGATGTCGCGGTGCAACTGGGCCTGCAAGGCCAGGGCCTGCTGGCAGAAGTCCGCCGCTTGGCGCTGGTCCACTTCCAGCAGCACCAGGTTGGAAAAATCCGCCAGCAGATGGGGCACGCAAGGGTGCAGCTCCTGGCGATTGAACAGCGGCACATTGAGCAGAAAATGCTGGCTGGCGCTCCAGCGCCCCAGCACCTGGGCATAGGCGCAGGCAAGAACGCTGGCCAGGGTCAGGCCGTGACCTCGGGCCCGCTCCTCCAGGGCCTGCAGTTGGCACAGGTCGAGGCGCATCGCCAGGCGCTGGAAACGCGGGCGACCAAGAGTCTGCGGATCTTGCGCCAGGGGCAGTTGCGGGCCATCCGGCAATGCATCCAGGCGCGCCAGCCAGTAGTCCCGGGCTGCCGCCAGTTGCGGCGCACGCGCGGCCTGCTCCGCCTTCAGGTAATGGGCGAAATCCCAGTCCAGGGCGGGTAACTGCTGCTCCTGGCCGGCATGGATCAGCGCCAGGTCGCGCAGCAGGATGCCGATGCTGAGGACGTCGGCCACCAGCAGGTCGATGTTCAGGTGCAAGCGGCTGCGACCTTCGGGCAAGCGGCTCAGTTGCACATCGAAGACTTCGCCGCGGGTCACGTCCAGGCAACGCTGGGACAGCCGTTCGCGGATCGCGTCCAGGGCCTCGGCGGCGGCCACGCAGGAAGCCTCGCGCAGGTCGTGCACGGTCAGCCCCGGCCAGGGGCTCTGGGGCAGGATGCGCTGGCAGGTGTCGCTGATGAAGCAGGCCCGCAGCATCGGGTGGCGCTGGCACAGGCGCCGCAGCGCCTGCTCCAGGTGCTGGGGTTCGAGGCCGTGGCCATCCAGTTCCTGGTACAGGTGGCAGCCCACGCCGCCCAGGGGCATGGCCGGATCGCGGCCGAACCAGTAGGCCTGTTGCAACGAGGTCAGGCCGAAATCCGTGCTCGGCTCGGCACTGGCCACGGCCTGCAGGCGCGGCGCAGGTGTGCCGCGCCGAGCCTCGATCAGCGCCCACCAGGCCTGCAGGGTCGGCTGCTGGATCAGTTCGGCAAAGCCCAGGGTCACGCCTTCGGCGGCCAGCAGGGCCGGCAGGCGCATGATGCTCACCGAATCGAGCCCCTGCTCGATCAACGAGGTATCTGGCTCCAGGTCTTCGGCGGCGTAGTGCAACAATCGTGCAATGCCTTCGCAGAGTCCTTGGGGGGAATCACTCAGGCCGGCGTCCGCTGGATGAGCGCGTGCCAGTGCTGGGTTATCAGTCATGGTGGACGTTCCTTTGGGGTACGGAAGGGGGTGGTCGCAAGCGCCAGCGATTGATCGCCTCGCGCTCGTGGAACAGTTCGCGATAACGGCCCGGGGCCGCCATCAATTGGGCATGGTTGCCGCGCTGGGCCAGTTGTCCCTGGTCCAGCAGGAGGATCTGCCCGGCGCTGGGAGCCAGGGTCGGCTTGTGGGTCACCAGCAGCACCGTGTGCTTGCGGGCCAGCGCCAACAGGCTGTGGTTGACCTGCGCTTCGCTGATGGCATCGAGGGCCGCGGTGGGTTCGTCCAGCAGGACCAGCGTCGCGTCCTTGAGCAGCACCCGGGCCAGGGCCAGGCACTGGCGCTCGCCACCGGACAGGCTGACGCCGCCCTCGCCGACCCGGGTCTGCCAGCCCTGGGGCAAACGCTGGGCCAGGCGCTCGAGGCCGGTGGCGCGAGCGGCCGCCATCAGTTGCTCGTCCGTGGCTTCGGGCCGTCCCAGCCGCAGGTTGTCCAGCAGGCTGGCGGCCAGCGGCGGGCAGTCCTGGAACATCAGTGCGATGGACTCATCTCGGCGCTCGGCCGACAGCTGGCGCAGGTCGACGCCGCCCAGCAGAATCGCGCCGCTATCGGGATCGCTGAAGCGCGCCAGCAAGCGCAGCAGGCTCGACTTGCCGGAGCCCGAGGCCCCCACCAGCAGGTTCAGCGAGCCCGGTTCCAGGGTGAAACTGATGCCCTGCAAGATCGGCTGGCCCTGGCGGATCAGCCCCAGGTCGCGCACGTCCAGTTGCTGGCCATCGGGCTCCCGGGGCTGGCTCGGTTCCGGCAGCGCCGGCAGTTGCAGCAACTGGCGCAGGCGGTTCAAGCCGTGGCGGGTCTGGCGCAAGGTGGTGCCCAGGTTGACCAGCGCGCCCATGGGTTCCACCAGGCAGGTGGCGAGCACCGCCAGGGCCAGGAACTGCACGGCACCGAGGCTGCCGCCGAGCACCGCATACAGGCCGCACAGAAGCACCGCGGTGTAGCCGGCCTGAAGCACCACCGCCAGCCCCAGGGCCGCCGGAAAGGTCCGCCAGTGGGCCCGACGCTGGGCCAGGCGCTGCTGTTGCAAGGCCTCGGTGAGCAAGCTGAAGCCTTCACCGTTGCGCCCGCTGGCACGCAGCAGCGGCTGCTGGCGCAGGAACTCCAGGACCCGCGCCGCCGCCTCGTTGGCCGCCGCTTCACTCAAGGCCTCGGCCTGGCCACCCCAACGCACGCCCCAGTGATAGAACAGCAGCAGCAACGGCACGCTGGCCAGGGCTGCCAGGGCCATCGAACGGTCATAGAAGAACAGCGCCACCAGCAACGCCAGGGGCGTCAGCAAGGCATTGGCCATGGGCTGCAGCAGGTGCGCCGGGGCACTCATGATCT
The DNA here is from genome assembly GCF_009908205.1 of Pseudomonas sp. Fl5BN2. NCBI lineage: Bacteria > Pseudomonadati > Pseudomonadota > Gammaproteobacteria > Pseudomonadales > Pseudomonadaceae > Pseudomonas > Pseudomonas sp. Fl5BN2. Next base: position 175,058 of record NZ_JAAARL010000011.1, read on the forward strand.
GCAGCACGGTGTGGGTCACCAAACGATTGAGTTCGGCGCTGCGCCGCTCGACAAACCACTCCAGGGGCAGGCGCACCAACTGCTCGCCGATGCGCAGGTTCAACGACTGCGCGGCTGCCGCACCGGCCCGGTAGCCGGCCAGTTGCGCGTGCCGGCGCAACCACAGGCACAGCACGGCCAGCCCGGCAAAGGCCCCGGCCCAACGCCAGGACGCACTGCCCGAGGCCGCCTCGAACACCTCGGCAAAGGCCATCGGCAGCAGAGCCAGCGCGGCGCCCTGGACCAGCGCGCTGAGGGCCGTGGCCGCCAGGGCCCGGCGCAGCAAACCGGCTTCCCGGGGCTGCAGGCTACGTAACAGAGCGGCAATCATGCTTCGGCCCTCGTCAGCGGCGCAGCGCTGAACTGCTCCGCCGCCCACAACCCGGCATACACCCCCTGTTGTGCCAGCAAGGCCGAATGAGCACCGCACTCCAGCAACTGCCCGCCCTGCAGCACGGCGATCTGGTCGGCATCCTGAATGCTGCTCAAACGGTGGGCGATCACCAGCACCGTGCGCCCCGCCGCCAGGCGCGACAGGGCCTGCTGGATCGCTGCCTCGGAATGGGGATCGCTGGCGGCCGTGGCTTCGTCGAGCACCAGGATCGGTGCCTGGCTGAGCATCGCCCGGGCAATCCCCAGGCGCTGGACCTCGCCACCGGACAACTGCACGCCAGCCCCCAGCACGCTGTGATAGCCCTCGGGCAAGGCGCTGATGCGCTCATGGATCTGCGCCGCCCGGGCCGCCTCTTCGACCTCGGCCAGGCTGGCTTCAGGCCGCCCCAGGCGCAGGTTGTCGAGGACGCTGGTGCGCAGCAGGCGCACCTCCTGGAAGACAAACGCCACCTGGCGATACAGGGTCGCGCTGTCCATGTCGCGCAGGTCGACGCCGCCGATGCGGATCGCCCCGCCGCTGACATCGGCAAAACGTGCCAGCAAGGTCGCCAGGGTCGACTTGCCGGCCCCGGAATCCCCCACCAGGGCGGTCAGGGTGCCGGGCTGCAACTGCAGGTCGATGCCCCGCAACACCTGGGTGCCGTCGGGGTAGCTGAAATCCACCGCGTCGAAGGTCACCTGGTGCCCTTCGGGCTGCCGCGCGAAGGCCGGCTGCGCCAGCACCTCGGTGCCCAGCACCTGACTGATCCGCTGCGCCGCCGCACGGCCTTGCACCAGCGCATCGGCACCGTGCCCCAAGGCCGCCACCGGCGCCGCCAGGGCCGGGCCCAACAGGGCGAACGGCAGCAACTGCGCCGGCTGCAGGCCGCCCCAGGCAATCAGCGGCACCCCGGCCACCAGCACCAGGGCCAGCACCAACAGTGGCGACAACAACACCTCGACACTGGCGCCCAGCCCGGCCCAGCGCTCGACCCATCGGGAGAAGAAACGCCCGAAATCCTGCACCGCACTGAAGAAGTCGTTCTGCACCCGCTCCACCCGGCCAAAGGACTTGACCATGGCGATGCTCTGGACAAAGTTCAGGGTTGCCGTGGACAGCCCTGCCAAGGCGCCGCCCAGGCGCTGGCGCTCGGCGCGATAGGCCGCCGTGCGCATGACCCGCAGGCGCCACAGGGCTACCAGCGGCGGCACCAGCACCACCAGGGTCATCGGGCCGCTCACCGTCAGCAGGTAGACCAGGCTGGCCAGGGGCACCACCAGCGCGGCCACCAGGTTGTTGGGCAGGTGAGCCACCCATTGATGCAAGGCGCCGACATCGTCCAGCAACACCCGCTCGGCGGTTTCCCGCTGGCGGCCGAACCAGGCCAGGGGCACCCGCGCCAGGTGCGCGGCGATACGCTGGCGCAGCTGCCGTTGCAGGTCGCTGTCCGCCAGGTGAGTGATCTGCAACGCCGCCGCCAGCCCCAGCAGACGCAGGAGCAAGGCCCCTGCGCCAGCCAGCAGCCAGAACTGCGCGCGGCTTGAATCCAGCGCGCCGTCCAGCAGCAGTGGCGCCAACTCCGCCACGGCAATGAACGGCAGCAGGCCCATCAGGGCCGCCAGGGCCTGGAGCAGCATCGCCGCCAGCAGGCGCCCGCGCACCGGGTACAGGAGGTCGGATAATCCTTGTCGTTCAGCCACGGGCGCCACTTCCCTCCAGAGGTTCGGCCTGAGCGCCGAAGTACTGGGCCTGGATCGCCTCACGCAGGTGTTTGCGGCTGACCTTGCCCACCCCGGTCTGGGGAAACGCCGGGATGAATTCAAAACGATCCGGCAGCTTGAACGCCGCCAGCCCCTGGGCGCGCAGGTGGCGCAGCAGCTCCGGAGCCCGAGGCGCGGCGCCCCGGGGAATGACGAAGGCGCAAGTGCGCTCGCCGAGGAAGGCATCGGGCATTGCCACCAGAGCAATGTCGGCCACCGCCGGGTGGCTGAGCAGCAGGTTCTCCACCTCTTCGGCGGCGATCTTTTCGCCTCCGCGATTGATCAGGTCCTTGTCCCGCCCCTCGACCATCAGGTAGCCGTCGGCGGTGAGCAGTACCCGGTCGCCGGTGCGGTAGAAACCGTCAGCGGTGAAGGCCTGGGCGTTGTGTTCGGGGTAGCGGTAATAACCGCGAATGGTATAGGGACCACGGGTCAGCAACTGCCCCACCTGCCCCGATGCCACGGGCTGGTCCTGCTCGTCCACCACGAGGATTTCATCGGCCGGCGACAGGGGCCGGCCCTGGGTGTGCAGCACCCGTTGAGGCGGGTCCTCGGGGTCGGTGTAGCAGATCAGCCCTTCGGCCATGCCGAACACCTGTTGCAGCCGGCAGCCCAGCACCGGCTCGATGCGCCGCGCCGCCTCGTAGCTGAGCTTGGCGCCGCCCACTTGCAGCAGTTGCAACTGCGGCAAGCCACGCCCGCGCGCCTCGGCCGCCTCCATCCAGACCAGGGCCAGAGGGGGCACCAGGGCGGTATGGGTCACTGCCTCACGCTCGATCAACTCGAAGCACACCTCCGGGCTTGGCGAACGGCTCAACACCACCCGCCCGCCCACCGACAAGGCGCCGATAAACCCCGGGCAGCACATGGGGAAGTTGTGGGCCATGGGCAGCACCGCGAGGTACACGCTGGCGCTGGAGAGGCCGCAGCGCTCGACGCTGGCCCGCAGGTTGTAGAGGTATTCGTGGTGCCGACGCGGGATCAGCTTGGGAATCCCGGTGGAACCACCGGACAGCTGGAAACACGCCACCGCATCGGCCCGGGGGACCGCCAACGGCTGCACGGCAACCTCGTCATAGAGGTCTTCCAGGGCCGTGAACTCTTCGGCCTCACCGGCGACTATCACCCACTGCAGATGCGCCTGGCCGGCCTTGAGCTGGCGCGCCAGTGTGCGGAAATCGAAGCCACCGTCGTGATCGGCACACAGGTAGGCCCGGGCCTGGGCAAACTCGCAGAAACGCCCGATCTCCAGGTGACGATGGGCCGGCAAGGCAAAGATCGGCCGCACCCCGAGGCGATACAGGGCAAAGCAGACTTCGACGAAGGCGGCGCAGTTCGGCAGTTGCAGCACCACGTTGTCGCCGGCCCGCAGCCCGAGGCGCTGCAGGCCGGCGGCCAGTTGGTCAACCCGCTGGTCCAACTGGCGATAGCTCAGGTGCAGTTCGCCATCGGTCAGGGCCTCGCGCTCGGCAAAGGCCCGGGCGGCGCCACGCAGCAGGTCGCCAAAAGTCTCGTCGCGCCAGTAACCGGCCTGGCGATAACGCTCGGCAAAGGCTTCAGGCCAAGAGGGGCAATCCTGCAGATCATCGAAAGTGGACATGCTGTCTCCTGAGTTTTTTTACGCAAAAAGCGGCCCCGGAGCTGAAACATCAGCCCCCTGGAAATTCTGAAAAACGCCGTCAGGCGTGGCGGGTACGAAGGCGCACCGGCTGGCCGGTGGCGTTACTGCGGGAGGGTTGGTCCATGGAGGGCTGCCACACCTGGAAATGAGAGTGATTATTAATAAGCAATTTCCAGGGCCCGGCAATCGGCAGGACATTCGTTTGCGCGGCTTTTTCTTTTGATTGCGCGGCGCAGGCCCGGCAGGCCGGCTGCAAAAGCTAAAGGATAATCATTCTTAATTACATGAAGGCAATTTCCTGCTAGCGTATGCCCTCGTTTTCAGGTTCACAGGGAGTTCGCCATGCTCAGCCCCAACGCTGCGCCGCAGCCTGTCAGAAGGGATTCCACCCTGCACTTCCCCAACCCGCAGAACGCCGGCGCGGCGGCCGTGGTGCCGGAAATCACCTTGTCCACCGGCACCGTGCTGATGGACAGCCAGATGTGGATGCAGGAACCGCTCTGGCAAGGCCTGAAAATCATCCTGGTGCTCAGCGGCCAGCTCAATTGCCGGGTCGAGGGCCAGCGTGAAGTGGAGATTCGCGGGCCAACCCTGTGCGCCGTGGCCAACCAGGGCGAGCACTGCGGCGACCACCTGTTCGCCAGTGGCGTGCCGGTGCGCTACACCACGGTGCAGCTGGACTTCCCCTCGATCCGCAAGGTCGGCCTGGAGCCCGAGCGCCTGCTGGACCAACGTGGTGGCGGACCGATGCTGTTCTGCCAGCCGGCGAGCAAGCCGCTGCTGGCCCTGGCCCAGCAGATTTTCACCTGCCCGCTGCAAGGCCCCACCCGCTCCTTCTACCTCGGGGGCAAAGCCCTGGAGCTCACCGCCCTGGGGGTCGAGGGGATTCTTGCCCAAGCCGAATCCCGGCCGCTGCAAGAGCCCCCCTACAACTCGGCGGACATCGAGCGCATCCACGCGGCCCGCGACCTGCTGCTCAATTCACTGCAAGCCTCGCCGTCGCTGTCCGAACTGTCGCGCCAGGTCGGCCTCAACCCGCGCAAGCTCACCGCAGGCTTTCGCCAGGTATTCGGCACCAGCGTCTATGCCTACCTGCAGGAACAGCGCCTGGGCGAGGCCTATCGCCTGCTGGCCAGCGGCGAGACCAATGTCTCCAGCGCGGCCTATCGGGTCGGCTACAGCCCGGCGCACTTCTCCACGGCCTTTCGCAAACGCTTCGGGGTCTCGCCCAAGAGCCTGCGCTGAGTCCTGCGCCCACTGAACCGGGCGCCCTTCCCCCGCCGTACCGCAAACGAAAGAAATGGTCGCTGCAGCCAAAGTTTTAGCCCGCAACCCACCCTCTCAAATGAGATAAGTTTGCATTCTCATTTAATCCCCATCATGGAGTGGAAGCATGGGCACCAGCGTTGCGCACCGAAATACCTCAGGTTGGCCAGTCGATTGCGTGGTCCCACGTCCGGCACTGCGCCACAGCCCGCTGGCCGGCCTGATCCACGGCCTGGCCCTGGGCTTGTCGTTGACCCAGGCGGGCGCTGCACTGGCCGCCGGTGCCGGGCACGACCCGGAACAGCCACTGACCCTGGACACCAGCGTGATCAGCACCACGCAGCCGGACTCCGCCACCGGCCAGCAAAGCGGCTACGTGGCCAAGCGCAGCCTCAGCGGGACCAAGACCGATGCCACCCTGAGCGAAATTCCCCAATCGATTTCCGTGGTCACCCGCGACCAGATGGACGCCCAGCAGGTGCAATCGGTCAGCGAGGCCTTGCGCTACACCGCCGGGGTCCAGGCCAACACCACCGCCGCCAGCCAGCGCTTCGATACGATCTCGATTCGCGGTTTCGACGTCACCACCGGCATGCTCCGCGATGGCCTCAAGGGCAACACCGCCCAGGCCTGGCCCAAGGTCGAAGCCTATGGCCTGGAACGCATCGACGTGCTCAAGGGCCCGGCCTCGGTGCTGTTCGGCCAGAACTCCCCCGGCGGCGTGGTCAACCAGATCAGCAAGCGCCCGCTGGACCAGCCCTACCACGAAGTGCAGATCCAGGGCGGCAGCTTCGACCGCGCCCAGGGCCAGTTCGACTTCAGCGGCCCGCTGGACGACCAGGGGCAGTTTCTCTACCGCCTGGTGGGCCTGGAGCGCGACAGCGGCACCCAGTTCGACCACATCAAGGACGACAAGCAATACGTTGCGCCGTCCTTCACCTGGAAACCCAACGACGACACCAGCCTGACCGTCCTGGCCGACTACACCCAGGACTCCTTCGGTGCCCCGCGCGTCTTCCTGCCGGCCCGTGGCACCTTGCTGTCCAACCCCAATGGCAAGGTCAAGCACAATGTCTTCCTCGACGAACCGGGGCTGGACAATGACCGTACCCAGTACTCCCTGGGCTACCTGCTGGAGCATCGCTTCAATGATGTCTGGAGCCTCAACTCCAGCGCCCGCTATGGCCATGTCAACCTGCTGACCAACACCGCCAGCGGCATGTCCCTGGCCCCGGACCTGCGCACCCTGAACCGCGCCGCCTATCGCTTTCGCATCGTTGGCGACACCTACTCCCTGGACAACAACGCCCAGGCCCGCTGGAACCTGGGCAGCACGCAGATGGTCTCGCTGATGGGGGTGGACTACCGCCGCACCCGCGAGGACTACTACCTGCGCGGTGGCGCCGCAGAGCCCATCGACATCTACAACCCGGTGCACGGCGGCGTGTTCAATCCCAGCACGCCCTATACCAACACCGTGCAGCGCGCTGACCAGGTCGGGGTCTATGCCCAGCAGCAGTTCACTTTCGACGAACACTGGGTACTCACCGTCGGCGGCCGCCAGGACCGCTCCAGCGCCCGGACCCAGGACCGCATCAACGACAAGGGCAGCAAGCAGGACGACGAAAAGTTCACCTACCGCACCGGCCTGGTGTACCTGGCGGACAACGGCCTGGCGCCCTACATCAGCTACTCCACCTCGTTCGACCCGGTGCTGGGCACCAACTTCTACGGCACGCCGTACAAGCCCACCAGCGCCAAGCAGTCGGAGGTGGGGGTCAAGTACCAGCCACCGGGCATCGACAGCTACATCACCCTGTCGCTGTTCGACCTGACCCAGGAAAACGTTCTCACCACCGACCCGGCCCAACGCCTGAACAAGATCCAGACCGGCGCAATCAACGTGCGCGGCATCGAGCTCGAAGGCAAGGCCAGCCTGGCACGGGGCCTGGACCTGCTGGCGGCGCTGACCTACAACGACGCCGAGGTGAGCAAGAGCAACAACCCGTTGGAGAAAGGCAATCGCCCCACCGACACCCCGGAAAAAATGGCCTCGCTGTGGGCCGACTACACCTTGCCCGAAGGCCCCCTGGGCGGTCTCGGCTTTGGCGCCGGGGTGCGCTACATCGGCGCCACCGAAGCCGATGCCGCCAACACCCAGAGCGTGCCCTCCTACACCCTGCTGGACGCGGCGGTGCACTACGACTTCGACAAGCTGATCCCGGCGGCCAAGGGCCTGCGCCTGGCGGTGAACGCCACCAACCTCACCGACAAGCACTATTACGAAGGCTGTTCCCTGACCAGTTGCAGTGCAGGTTATGACCGCAGCGTCATCGCCAGCCTGCGCTACCGCTGGTAGGCCGCCGATGCTGCGCATGCGTGAAGTCTGGCTTCGGGTCCACCGCTGGCTGGCCCTGGGCCTGGGGTTGTTCCTGGCGCTCTTGGGCCTCAGTGGTTCACTGCTGGAGCTCAAGGGGCCGATCCTGCGCTGGGAGGTGGGCGCAGCGATGCTGCAACTGGCCCCCGGCGAACACGGCGCGGCCCTGGAGCAGAGTGCCTGGATCAGCGCCGCCGCCAGTGCCTACCCGCAGTTGCACAAAGTCTTCGGCGCGGCGCCACCACGCCAGGGCTTTCTCGAATCGGACAACGTGATCGTGTTCGGTGCCCTCAAGGACCGCCCCGGCACCGGCATCGCCATGATCGACCCCTACAGCGCCGCGCCCCGGGGCTTCTTCGTCTTCGAGGAGCTGTGGCTGGCCAAGCTGGTGGCGCTGCATCGCAGCCTGCTGCTGCCGCCGGCCTGGGGTTCGAACCTGGTGCTGCTGTGCGGCCTGGTGTTGCTGGGCTCCCTGGGCAGCGGCCTGTACCTGTGGTGGCCGGGCCGGCGCAGTTGGTGGAAGGCCGCCAGCCTGCGCCGCGGCAGCCAGGGCAACCGGCGCCTGCGGGAATGGCACAACGTCGCGGCGGCCTGGCTGTGCCTGCCGTTGCTGCTGATCGCCGGCAGTGGCGTCTGGCTGGCCCGCCCCGAGCTGTTCACCGGGCTCGGCGCCCAGCCAATGGTGCTCAAACCGCTGTTCTCCGCCGCTCACGGCCACTTGCTGCTGGGCACGCCCGGCGCGTGGCTGGCTTTTCTCTGCGGCATTTCGTTACCCCTGCTGTACATCACCGGCCTGCTGTTGTGGTGGCGCAAGCGCGTCACCCGCCGGGCCGTTCAATCGTTCAAGGAAACCGCCCATGACACACCGTGATTTCTTGCGCCGCGCCCAGCGCGGGCTCCTGCTCGGCCTGCTGCCCCTGAGCCTGCTCTGGGCCGCGACGGCCAGCGCCGCGACCCTCACCGACCTGGCCGGACGCCAGGTCCAGGTGCCGGACAAGGTCGAGCACATCCTGCTGGGTGAAGGCCGGATGATCTATTCCCTGTCGCTGCTCGAAGGCAAGAATCCCTTTACCCGCCTCGCCGGCTGGCAGGGCGACTTTCGCGGCCTCGACGTGCAGGGTTACAGCGCCTTTCACAAGGCCTTCCCCGAAGCGGAACAAGTACCGCTGGTAGGCGGCACGTCCGCCGAGACCTTCAGCGTCGAGAAAGCCCTGGCGGTGCACCCGGACCTGGCGATCATGGCCCTGAGCGGTGGCCATGGCCCGAGTCCGGACAGCGAGGCGGTCAAGCAACTGGAGGCCGCCGGCGTGGCGGTGATCTTCGTCGATTTCAGCGACCACCCCCTGAGCAACACCGTGCCCAGCATGCGCCTGCTGGGCCAGGCCCTGGGCCGTGAACAGCGGGCCGAAGAGTTCATCGCCTTCTACCAGCAGTCCCTGGCCCGGGTCACCCAGACGTTGGCCAAGGCCGGCAAGGTCCAGCAGCCAACGATCTTCATCGACATGCTCGCCGGGCTGCAGGACTGCTGTGGCTCGCCCGGCACCGGCAACTTTGGCGAGATGATCAAGCTGGCCGGCGGCCACAACATCGCCGACGGGCGCATCCCCGGGCCCATCGGCAGCCTCAACGTCGAGTACATCCTGTCCAGCAACCCGGATGTGTACGTGGCCACCGGAGTCTTCGCTGCCGGCCAGGGCGGCGTGACCCTGGGCTATTCGGCGACCCCGCAACAGGCCCGGGACAGCCTGCGCCAGGCCGCACAGCGCCCGCCACTGAACGAACTGCGGGCGGTGCGCGAAGGCAATGTGCATGGCCTGTGGCACATCTTCTATGACTCGCCGGAACACCTGATCGCGGTCCAGGCCCTGGCCAAGTGGCTGCACCCGGAGCTGTTCAAGGACCTGGACCCGGACCAGACCCGCCGCGAGCTGTACCAGCGCTTCATGCCGATTCCTGCCAGCGGCGTGTTCGCCACGAGCCTGAAACCATGACCCAGGCGGCCACTGACGTGGAGCGCAGCGTCGCCTCGCAGCACTACCACCGGCGCCATGGACGGCGGGTGCTGCTGTTGTCCGGGCTGGCCCTGGCCCTGCTATTGTCCCTGGCGCTGGACATCACCACCGGGCCCTCCGGGATGAGCCTGTCGCGCCTGTTGCAGGTGCTCTGGGATCCGGCGTCGATGCCCCGGGTCGAGGCGGTGATCGTGTGGAACGTGCGCCTGCCCTACGCGCTGATGGCGGTGCTGGTGGGCGCCGCCCTGGCCCTGGCCGGGGCCGAGATGCAGACCGTGCTCGACAACCCCCTGGCCAGCCCCTTCACCCTGGGCGTGTCAGCGGCCGCGGCGTTCGGCGCGGCCCTGGCCATCGTCCTCGGCCTGGGCATTCCCGGGGTGCCGGCGCAGTACCTGATCTCGGCCAACGCCTTCCTCTTTGCCCTGGCCTCGGTGGCCCTGCTGTACCTGCTGGCACGCTGGCGCGGCTTCGGCGTCGAGAGCCTGGTGCTGTTCGGCATTGCCCTGGTGTTCGCCTTCAACGCCCTGGTGGCGTTGCTGCAATTTGTCGCCAGCCAGGACAGCCTGCAACAACTGGTGTTCTGGACCCTGGGCAGCCTGGCCCGGGCCTCCTGGGAAAAACTGGCGATCCTGGCCCTGGCGCTGCTGCTGTGCCTGCCCTTCTCCCTGCGCCAGAGCTGGGCCCTGACCGCCCTGACCCTGGGCGAGGAACGGGCCCGCAGCTTCGGCATCGACGTCGGCCGCTTGCGCTTGCTGTCGCTGCTGCGCATCAGCCTGCTGTCGGCGCTGGCGGTGTCGTTTGTCGGCACCATCGGTTTTATCGGCCTGATCGCCCCGCACATCGCCCGGCTGTTGGTGGGCGAGGATCACCGCCTGTTCCTGCCGGCCAGTGTGCTCAGCGGCGGGCTGATCCTGTCCATGGCTTCCATTGCCAGCAAGGCGCTGATTCCCGGGGTGCTGGTGCCGGTGGGGATCGTCACCGCGCTGGTGGGCATTCCGTTCTTCATGGCCATTGTCCTGCGCAACCGCCGAGGTGCCTTGTGAGCTTTGCAACTTCATCCTCCCCGCAGCTCTCGACTTCGGGACGCGCTGTTTCAGGGCTCAGCACTGCCAACCTGAGCATGCATTACGGCAACCGCCAGGTACTCGACCGAGTCGACTTGCCGCCGCTGAACGCCGGCACCGTGACCGCGCTGATCGGTCCCAATGCCGCGGGCAAGTCGACCCTGCTGCGGGGCATCGCCGGCCTGCACAAGACCTCTGGCCAGGTGCTGCTGGACGGCGTCGAACTCAATCGCCTGCCCCAGGTCGAGCGCGCGCAGCGCATCGTCTACCTGCCGCAGAGCCTGCCGGAGCGCACCCGGCTGTGCGCCTTCGAAGCGGTGCTCAGCGCCGCCATGGCCGGGCATCGCGGCGCCGGGTTTGCCCCCGGGCGCCCGAGCCCGGCGGTCCTCGACAACGTCGAACAGGTGCTCGCCGACCTCGACCTGACATCCCTGGCCGACCGCCCGATCGACGCCCTTTCCGGCGGCCAGCGGCAACTGGTGGGGCTGGCCCAGGCCCTGGTGCGCCAGCCCAAGGTCCTGCTGCTGGACGAACCCACCAGCGCCCTGGACCTGTATCACCAGTGCCAAGTGGTGGAGGCCATTACCCGGGCCACCCAGGAGCGCCAGTTGATCACCCTGGTGGTGGTCCACGACATCAACCTGGCCCTGGGTTTCAGCCAGCAGGTGGTGGTTCTGCACCACGGGCGCCTGGCCGCCGCCGGACCGGCCCTGGAGGTGATCAACGAACATCTGCTGCGCGACGTCTATGGTGTTGACGGCAGCCTGGAACAGGTGCGCGGTCGACCGCTGGTGATGGTCGATGGCCGCCTGCCCCTTCACTCAGCCCTGGGATAAACCATGACCAACGCTCAACAGTTGCCCCTCGATACCCTGGAAACGCCCCAGGCCAGCCCGGCCTTCGACCTGCGTCCACTGCTGGTGGCCAACCTGGCCTGCACCATGGCGATGATGGCCTTTGTCTCGCTGATCGGCCCGATTGCGCGGACTCTCGGCCTGGCCACCTGGCAGGCCGGGATGGCGGTGACCGTCTCCGGGGTGATCTGGATGCTCCTGGCCCGGCCCTGGGGCCGGGCCAGCGACCGCCTTGGCCGGCGGCGGATCCTGCTGCTGGGCACCGGCGGCTTCACCCTGGCGTTTCTCGCCCTCAGTGTGTTCATCGACCTGTCGCTGCAGGCCCTGCCCTCGGCGCTGCTGGCGTTCGCCGGGCTGCTGCTGGGCCGTGGCCTGATCGGGGTGTTCTACGCGGCGATTCCAGTGGGCGGCTACGCCCTGATCGCCGACAACATCGAGCCCGAGCACCGCGCCCGGGCCATGGCCTCACTGGGGGCAGCCAACGCCTGTGCCCTGGTCCTGGGCCCGGCAATTGCCGCGCTGCTGGCCCGCCATAGCCTGAGCCTGCCGTTCTATGTGCTGGCGGTATTGCCACTGCTGGGCTTGCTGTACCTGCGGGCCCGGCTGCCGCGCCAGGAACTGCACCTCAAGCAACCGCCGAAACCGGTGAGCCTGGGCGATCCGCGCCTGCGCCGGCCGTTGGTGGTGGCGTTCGTCTCGATGCTCTGCGTGGCCATGGCGCAGATCACCGTGGGCTTCTTCGCCCTCGACCGCCTGGGCATGGGCCCGGCCGAGGCGGCGCAGACCGCCGGAATCGCCCTGACCCTGGTGGGCGTGGCGCTGATCGCCTCGCAACTGCTGGTACGCAAGCTGGAATGGCCGCCGCTGCGAATGATCCGCTTCGGCGCGCTGGTGGCCGCCGTGGGTTTTGTTGCGAGCATCCTCGCGGCGCATGCCTGGGTACTGTGGCTGGGCTTCTTCGTGGTGGCGGCCGGCATGGGCTGGATCTTCCCGTCCTTCGCCGCCCTGGCCACCAATTCGGTGGACGCCGCCGAACAAGGCGCGACCGCCGGTTCCATCGGTGCGGCGCAAGGCTTGGGGGTGGTGGTCGGGCCGCTGGCCGGGACCTTGATCTATGCCGTGGAACCGCGCCTGCCCTACCTGCTGGCAGCGGCGGTATTGCTGCTGGTGGCCTGCTGGCCGGAGCGCCGCAAGCCGCTGCTCACTCAGTAGAAAGCACAACACCGGCCCGCGGCCAGGGCTCGCGCCGTTGCCACGCAACGAGCGCCTCAGTCGGTCGCGGGAGCGCGCGCCATGCGCCAAATCGACCAGCCATAGAGCAGCAAGGCAACCGTGGCCAGTGCACCACCGGCCACGCCGACATAGGCGAAACCGATCTGCCCGCCGACCCAACTGCCCAGCAGCGCACCGCCACCGATGCCGATGTTGTAGATCCCGGAGAACATCGCCATCGCCACGTCGGTGGCGTCCGGCGCCAGGGTCAGCACCTTGGACTGCAAGGCCAGGCCGAACCCCATGATCGCCATGCCCCAGACCACACTCAGCAGCACCAGCGACCAGACGTGGCCATTCAACGGCAGCAGCAGACTCAGGCACAGCGCCAGCAACCCCACCGCCGTCAGCAGAAAGCCTTGTGGGCTGTGGCGGTGCACCCAGCTGAACAGCAGCGAACCGATGATCCCGGCGCCACCGAACACCAGCAGGATCAAGGTCACCACGTCGCCGCCAAGGCCGGCGGCGACCTTGATAAAGGGCTCGATGTAGCTGTAGGCAGTGAACTGGGCGGTCACCACCAGCGCCGTCAACAGATAGATCGCCACCAGCGCCGGGCGCTTGAACAGCAACGGCAGGCTGCGCAGGGAACCGGAGTTCTGGCTGGGCAATAACGGCAAGGTGCGGATCAGCCACAGCACCAGCAGCCCGGCCATGCCGGCGATCACACTGAAGGTGGTGCGCCAGCCCAGGGCCTCGCCCAACAGGCGCCCGAGGGGAATCCCCAGCACCATCGCCAGCGAGGTGCCGGTGGCCAGCAGCCCGAGGGCCTGCACCTGTTTGCCCGGCGGCGCCAGGCGCACCGCCAGCGACGCGGTGATGGACCAGAACAGCGCATGGGCCAGGGCCACGCCGATGCGGCTGAGCATCAGCAGGCCGAAGCTGCTGGCCAGGCTGGAAAGGATGTGGCTGACGATGAACAGGCCAAACAGCACCGTGAGCAAGGTGCGCCGCTCGATGTTACGGGTCAGCAGCATCACCGGCAGCGAGGTCAGGGACACGATCCAGGCGTAGATGGTCAGCATCAGCCCAACCTGCTCGGTGGGCAGGTCGAAGCTGGCGCCGATGGCGCTGAGCAGCCCCACCGGCACGAACTCGGTGGTGTTGAAGACAAAGGCCGCCAGCGCCAATGCGATGACCGGCTGCCAGTTGCCTTGAGGTGTCGCCTCGGTATTGCTCATGTGAGGGTCGTCTTACTCTTGCGATGAAGGAACAGGTCCAGGACCCGACAGAAAATGCACAACTTGGGCCAGGACCGCCGACCGCTTGCCAGAACCGGCGGTCGCCTCCAACAGCGGCGTACCACGCACCATCCGCAGCTTGCGCTACAGCGGCTCACGACCCGCGCACGGCCCTCAAGTTTTCCGGGCCGCGGCGTCGAACACACTCATGGCCAATGCCACGCCATTGAGCAGGCGCGCCTGGGTCACTCCGTCCCGGGCCTGAACCGACAGGCCATGAAGCACCGTAGAGTAATAATCGCCCAGGGAAGTTGCATCGGTATCGGGCGCAAGTTCGCCCGCCTGCACCGCGGCTGCCAAGCGCTGGATGATGCTCGCGGTACGCGCACGGCGATGTTCGGCCAGCCACTCACGCACAGTGTCGTTGTCACTGGAACAATTCACCGCGGAAGACACCACCATGCAGCCCCATGGACGATCGGCACGGGTGTAGAGCGTCACCGCGTCCTTGAGCATCCGTTCGATGGCGGTCCGGGCACAGGCCTCATGCAAGGCCAGGTCGGCGAATCCGCCTTCATCGGCCTCGTAGAGTTCCACGGCCTCGCGAAACAGCGCTTCCTTGGAACCGAAGGCTGCGTAGATCCGCGCCGAGGCAATCCCCAGGGCGGCCACCAGGTCGGCCATGGAGGTGGTTTCAAAACCACGGGCCCAGAACAGCTCAAGTGCCTGGCGCAACGCCTGGTTGCGATCGAATTCGCGGGGTCTTCCAGCCATGGGGGTCAGGGATCTCGTCAGGAAAAAGGAGGCGATCGGTGAAGCTCGCTCTGCCGCTCGGCAAGCTGCACCGCGACGAAATGATATTAGATTTCAGCCGGCCCCGGCCATTTTCCGTGTCCCGGGGCCGTCTACCTCCGGGGTTTTAGTCGATCCCTTGTTGCAGAAATGGCAGCAGGTGCGCGAGAAACTCCTCGGGCGCCTCCTCCATGATGAAGTGACCGCAGTCCGCGACGATGGCACCACGCAAGTCAGTGGCATGGCCTTGCAAGGTCAGCAGCGGGGCATCGTTGGTCGCATGCTCGGCACCAATGGCCAGCACCGGCATCAACAGTGGCCGCAGTGCACGCAACTGGTTCTGGCGCACGGTCTCGGGGATCGCCCGGTAGTAGGCAAACCCCGCGCGCAAGCCGCCCGGCGCGGCATAGGCCTCGATGTAGACCTCGGCGGCCACCGCTTCGCGGCGGTGCGACCAGTGATCGAAGATGTAGTTCAGGTAGGCCTTTTCGCGCCCGGTAATCAGCGCCTCCGGCAGATCGCGCAACTGGTTGAACATGAAGTGCCAGAGAAAGATGTTCTGTTCCGGGGCGACGAAAATTTCCGGGGCCGCCGCCAGCCCCGGGATCACTGCCTCGGTGAGGGCCAGCCGCGTCACCGCTTGCGGGCGGTCACTGGCCAGGGCGTAGGCGATCCACATGCCGACGTCATGGCCAACCACGGCGTACTCGCTGAACCCCAACTGTTCCATCACCTGGTGCAGCACCTCGGCCACCTGGCCGGTGTCATAGCCGTGTTCCGGCCGGTCCGATTGCCCGGTGCCCGGCGGGTCCACGGCGATTGCCTGAAAACCTTGCGCGGCCAGGGCCTGGATCACCTGCCGCCAGGCGTACCAGGTTTGCGGCCAGCCGGGAATCAGGAGCACCGGCCGGCCCGTGCCGGCGCTGACACAGTGGATGCGCTGGCCGTCGATGCGCACATAGCGATGGGTCAGGCCCGTGGCCTCGGCCAGGGTGTTGTCGGTAAAAGCATTCATGGTGTGGTTCTCGAGTGGAGGGTTCAGGCGATGCCGAGCATGGCGTTGATCTGCTGACGGTCGATGGGGGCACCGGCGAAGTCGTCGAAGATCCGTTCGGTGACCTGGATCATGTGGCGGTTGATGAACTCGACGCCTTCGCGGGCGCCGTCTTCCTGGTTCTTCAGGCAGCACTCCCATTCCAGGGTCGCCCAGCCTGGGTAGTCGTACTGCGCCAGCTTGGAAAAGATGGCCTTGAAATCCACCTGGCCATCGCCCAGGGAACGGAAGCGCCCGGCCCGTTCAGTCCAGGCGCTGTAGCCGCCATAGATGCCCTGGCGGCCCGTGGGATTGAACTCGGCATCCTTGACGTGAAACATGCGGATGCGCGGGTGGTAGATGTCCAGGTAGCTGAGGTAGTCCAGTTGCTGCAGCACGAAGTGGCTGGGGTCAAAGAGGATGTTGCAGCGCGGATGGTGGTCCACCAGTTCCAGGAAACGCTCGAAGCTGGTGCCGTCGTGCAGGTCTTCGCTGGGATGGATTTCGTAGCACAGGTTCACCCCTTGCTCGTCGCAGGTGTCGAGGATCGGGCGCCAGCGCCGTGCCAGCTCGGCGAACGCGGTCTCGATCAGGCCCTCAGGACGCTGGGGAAAGGGAAACAGGTAAGGCCAGGCCAGGGATCCGGAGAAGGTCCCCATGTCCTCCAGCCCCAGGCGGCGCGAGGCCTTGGCGGCCAGGTGCATCCGTTCCATGGCCCAGGCGGTGCGCGCCTGGGGATTGCCTCGTAGCGCCTCGGGGGCGAAGTTGTCGCACATTGCGTCATAGGCCGGATGCACCGCCACCAACTGGCCGAAGATGTGGCTGGTCAGTTCGCTGATCACCAGACCCTTCTCGGCCAGCAGGCCCTTGAGGTCATCACAGTAGTCCTGGCTCTCGGCCGCCGTGGCGACGTCGAACAGCCGCTCATCCCAGGCGGGAATCTGCAGTGCCTTGAAACCCAGGTCGGCGGCCCACTGGGCAATGGCCGGCAAGCTGTCGAACGGCGCCGTCGCGGCGCTGAATTGTGCGAGGTGCAGGCTGGGGCCCTTGAGGGTTTTCATTGAGTTGCTCTCTATTCTTTGTCGGTCGACAAAGAATAGGGAATCACTGCTGTTGCGTCAATCCGTGGTGTGCAGAAAACCAGGATCTGGCGACACCGCTATCACGGCCGGCTGTACACCTCGCGCCCGGCAAAATACGTCTTCAGCACCTGGGTAGCGGCCAACTGCTCCTGAGGCACCTCAAACACATCGCGGTCCAGCACGATCAGGTCCGCCTGCTTGCCCACAGCCAGGGAACCAATCTGTCGCTCCAGGCCGATGGCTTGCGCGGCATTGCGGGTGTAGGCGTAGAACAGGGTCTCGCGGTCGATGCCTTCGTCCTGGTTCAGTACGCCCTTTGGGCCTTTGCGGCTGATGGCCTGGGCAATCGCTTTCCACGGCTCGGGGGTGCTCACCGGCCAATCGCTGGCCCCGGCAATGGTCGCGCCGTTCTTCAACAGCGAACGCGCCGGATACATGAACTGGAACTGCATGGCGCTGATATAGGGCTTGAGCAGATCGATACTCAATTCGTCGGCCGATGCCCAGTACAGTTGCATCGAGGCAATCACGTTCAGCGGTTTGAAGCGGGCGAACTCCTTGGGGTTGACCATCTGTAGGTGAGTGATGGAATGCGCCACGCCACTCTGGCGGTCGCGGCGCGCCTGCGCGATGCCGTTCAGCGCCTCGCGCACCGCGCGGTCGCCAATGGCGTGCACGTGTACCAGCCAGCCACGGGCATCGGCGGCGCTGACCAGCTCGCCGAAATGCGCCGGGTCGATCAGCAACTCGCCGCCCTTCTGCGAGTTTTTATAAGGTGTGAGCAGCGCGGCGGTCTGCGCTGGAAACTCGGCCACGCCGTCGGCGAAGATCTTGATCCCCGGCAGGCTCAGGTTTTCGACCCCGAGGAACTGCTGGCGCACCTGCTCCAGCACTTCAAGGTCCGCCGGGCGGCTCTTGGGGTTGGCGACCATCAGCGCCGCGACTCGCAGGTCCAGTTCGCCTTGCTCCGCTAGCGCCTTGTACACCGGCAACACGCCGACGGTCTGCGCCGTCGGCTGCATGGCAAACACCGTATCGCTGGGCAAGGCGTTGGCCGCCGGGTCCATCAGCGCGGTGATGCCCAGGCTGTGGTTGAGATCGCGGGCGGCGCGACCGGCGTCCAGCAACTGGGCGAAGGTCGGTGCCGGCAATTGCGCGGTCAGCGCCGACAGCCCGGCATCGGCGACAAAACCGTTGGGCGTGCCGTCGGGGTGATGACCGATCGTAGCCACGGCCTCGCCCTGCAGCGCCTTGACCCGCGCCGCGTCGATGCCTGCACGCTTGAGCATGGCGCGGTTGGCCCAACCGGTGTGGTAGTCCCAGCCGACGAAGAGGATCGCGGTGTCCGCCCATTCGCCCTGATTGAAGCGCTGCTCCAGTTCATCGACCTGGCTCCAGTAGGTCGAGGGAAAACCGCCGACGCTCAAGGCATCGCCGTGGCGCGCCTTACCGTCATCGCGCCAGCCGCGCAGGCGCTGCTCCAGATCGTCCAGGGGCAACTGCTGGCTGTCCAGATCCGCCGCCTTGAGCTTGAGGCCGCCGAAGATCGCATGGCTGTGGCTGTCGATGAATCCCGGCATCAGCACCTTGCCCTGCAAGTCGATGACCCGGGTGCCGGCGACCTGCAGCGCCAGCACCTGGGCATCACTGCCGACCTTGACGATCCGTCCCTGTTCCACCGCCAGCGCCTGCTGCAGCGGCTGGCCCTGTTCGGCGGTGAATACCTTGCCGTTGTGCAGCAGCAAATCCACTGCCGCCTGGCTTTGCATCGATGCCAAAGCCAGCGCCGAGGCCAGCGTGATCGTCAGAGCGTTGTTCATTGTTGTTCGCACCCTTTGGTCGGAATGCGCAAGAGGCTAGCCAATTCACGAGGGCTTAAGAATACTGCTTCGCGCAAGACATCCTTTCCAAAGAGGCAAGACTGAAATGGATCAGCTCGGCGCCATCACCATGTTCGTGACCACCGCGGACCAGGGCAGTTTTACCCGCGCTGCCGCCTGCCTGGGCAAGACCACCTCGGCCCTGACCAAGGCGGTAACCCACCTGGAAAGCCAATTGGGCACCCGCCTGTTTGAACGCTCGACCCGGCGCATCGCCCTGACCGAAGCCGGGCAGATCTATCTGGCCAGTGCCCGCCAGGTACTGCTCCAGTTGCAACAGGCCCAGGAGGACATCGATCGGTTGCAGCAGGAAATGTGCGGGACCCTGCGCCTGGTAGCACCGCCCTCCTTCGCCCCGGCGTTTCTCAATGCCGTCTGCTATGGCTTTCTCGAGCGGTACCCGCAGATGCGCCTGGAAGTGCAGCTCACCGACGAGTTCGTCGACCTGCTCGGTGGCGGTTATGACCTGGCGGTCCGTGACGGGCCAATAGAGTTGCCGGACCTGATTGCTCGCCCGCTGACGGCCAACCGCATCCTGCTCTGCGCCAGCCCGCGCTACCTGCAGCGCCGGCCGCTGCCAGTGACCCCGGAGACCTTCGCCGAGCATGACTGGCTGATCTTCCGCCACCCGGCGCTGAACCCGCACTTCTGGCGCTTTACCCTGGACGGCGAACGCCAACGCGTGGCGCAACCGGTGCCCCGGCTGGCCAGCGACAATTACGATTTCCTGTTCGGGGCGCTACTGGCGGGCCTGGGCCTGCAGCTGTGCCCGCAATGGAGCGCGGCCCCCTATCTGCGGCGCGGCGAGCTGGTGCAGTTGCTGCCCGAGGCCACCCTCGACCCGGAGCAGTTCGGCCCGCAGATTCATGTGATCTACCCGGCCCATCGCCGCCATACCCGCAAGCACCAGGCGTTCATCGAATGCCTGAACCAGTACCTGGACGCGCAGCAGTT
This sequence comes from Pseudomonas sp. Fl5BN2, assembly GCF_009908205.1. Taxonomy (NCBI): domain Bacteria; kingdom Pseudomonadati; phylum Pseudomonadota; class Gammaproteobacteria; order Pseudomonadales; family Pseudomonadaceae; genus Pseudomonas; species Pseudomonas sp. Fl5BN2. The sequence goes on from NZ_JAAARL010000011.1 coordinate 194,618, forward strand.
GCACTGAACTCAGCCGGCGGGGGGCAGCACCGGAATCAGCCGCGCCGGCTTCACCGACTTGAAGGAAAAGCTGGAGTAGATCTCCTTCACCGCCGGCAGGGTCTGCAGCACTTCACGAGCAAACTCGCCAAAGGACTCCAGGTCCTTGGCCAATATTTCGAGGAGGAAATCGTAGCGTCCGGAGACGTTGTGGCAGGCGATGATCTGCGGAATCTCCAGCAGCCGCTGCTCGAACGCCCGGGCCGTCTCCTGGGAGTGGGACTCCATCATCACGCTGACAAAAGCAGTCACCCCATACCCCAGGGCCTTGGGCGAAAGGATCGCCTGGTAACCGGTGATCACCGCGCTCTCTTCCAGCAACTTGACCCGGCGCCAGCACGGCGAAGTGGTCAGCGCGACGCTGTCAGCCAGCTCGGCGGTGGTCAGCCGGGCATTGTCTTGCAGGGCGATCAACAGGGCTCTATCGATGCGATCCAGACCAGCGGGCATATTTTGCCTCTTTATCTTGTTTTTATAGGTATTTATTCCAATTTTGATCTGAGAAACCAGGAAAATTGAAATTTATTGCGCCGAATTTGAGCATAGCATTGTAGGAAATCTGGAAGTATTCGCCATGAACAATAAAAACAATGATCTTGGTTTTTCCACCCGCGCCATCCACTTCGGCTACAACCCGCAAGAGCACCAAGGTGCATTGATCCCGCCGATCTACCTGACATCCACCTTCACCTTCGCCACCGCCGAATACGGCGCCAGCTGCTTTGCCGGCGAAGCGCCCGGGTATTTCTACACCCGCATCGGCAACCCGACCCTGGCGTTGCTCGAGGCACGCATGGCGGCCCTGGAAAACGGCGAAGCGGCGGTGGCCTTCGGCTCCGGCATGGGGGCGATCGCCGCGACCTTCTGGACCCTGCTGCGCCCCGGCGACGAGATCATCGTCGGCCGTACCTTGTACGGCTGCACCTTCGCCCTGTTGCACCACGGCCTCGCCGAGTTCGGGGTCAAGGTCAGCCATGTGGACATGACCGACCTGGGCAACCTGCGCGCCGCCATTGGCCCCAGCACACGGATGATCTACTTCGAGTCCCCGGCCAATCCCAACATGCAGTTGGTGGACATTGCCGCCGTGGCCGAAATCGCCCGCCAGCACCCCAATGTGATCCTGGCGGTGGACAACACCTATTGCACCCCCTACCTGCAACGCCCGCTGGAGCTGGGGGCCGACCTGGTGCTGCATTCGGCCACCAAGTACCTCAGTGGCCACGGCGATATCATCGCCGGCATCGTGGTCACCCGCCAGGCGCTGGCCCAGCGGATCCGCCTGCAAGGCTTGAAGGACCTGACCGGTGCCGTGCTGTCGCCCCAGGACGCGTTCCTGCTGATGCGCGGAATCAAGACCCTGGCGCTGCGCATGGATCGCCATTGCAGCAATGCCCTGGTCATCGCCCAGTACCTGCAGGATCACCCGGCCGTGGCCTGGGTGGCCTACCCCGGCCTGCCCTCGTTCGCCCAATACGCGCTGGCCGCGCAGCAGATGAAATCGTCCGGAGGCATGATCGCCTTTGAACTCAAGGGTGGCCTGGCCACCGGCATCCGCTTCATCAATGCCCTGGGCCTGTTCAGCCGGGCTGTCAGCCTGGGGGACGCCGAGTCCCTGGCCCAGCACCCGGCGAGCATGACCCATTCCACCTATACCGCCCAAGAGCGCGCCGAACACGGCATTGCCGAAGGCCTGGTGCGCCTCTCGGTGGGCCTGGAAGACATCACCGATCTGCTGGCCGACATCGCCCAGGCTCTGGCTGCCTGCACCAAACCGGCCGCAACGCTACCCGCCCTTGAGGCCGTGGCCAGAATCGGCAAGGCCCTTCCTTGAGCTGGGTCAGCACCGTCGTGGCCTACCCGGTCTACAACCCCGAGTTGCCGCTGCGGCGCTGCGTGCGACGCCGCCAGCATCTACGCAACACCTGCAACACCCGCAATACCCTTTGAATCGTTACCCACAGGAGTGGAACAACCCATGAGTCGTATCAATAACAAAGCCACCCAACTGCTCAGCGCCATGATCCTTGCCGGCCTGGCTTGCCATTCCCTGGCAGCCGACAGCATCCGGATCGGCATCGCCGGGGCCAAGACCGGCCCGGTGGCGCAATACGGTGACATGCAGTTCAGCGGCGCGCGCATGGCCATCGAGCAGATCAACGCCAAGGGTGGCGTCGACGGCAAGCAACTGGTGGCTGTGGAATACGACGATGCCTGCGACCCCAAGCAGGCGGTAGCCGTGGCCAACAAGGTGGTCAACGACGGCGTCAAGTTCGTGGTCGGGCACCTGTGCTCCAGCTCCACCCAGCCGGCGTCGGACATCTACGAAGACGAAGGCATTGTGATGATCACCCCAGCCGCCACCAGCCCCGAGCTGACTGCCCGGGGCTACAAGATGGTGTTCCGCACCATCGGCCTGGACAACGCCCAAGGCCCGGCGGCGGCGCGCTACATCGTCGGTCTGAAGCCGGCCAACGTCGCGGTGCTGCACGACAAGCAGCAATACGGTGAAGGTATCGCCAGCTCAGTCAAGGAGATCCTCGGCAAGGAAGGCATCAAGGTCGCGATGTTCGAAGGGATCAACGTCGGCGAACGCGACTACTCGTCGATCCTGGCCAAGCTCAAGCAGGCCAATGTCGACTTCGTGTACTTCGGCGGTTACCACCCGGAAATGGGCCTGCTGCTGCGCCAGGCCAAGGAAAAGGGCCTGACCGCGCGCTTCATGGGCCCGGAAGGCGTGGGTAACGATTCGATCTCGCAAATCGCCAAGGACGCCTCCGAAGGCATGCTGGTGACCCTGCCGAAATCCTTCGACCAGGACCCGGCCAACAAAGCCCTGGTGGAAGCCTTCGAAGCCAAGAAGGAAAACCCCAGCGGCCCGTTCGTGCTGCCGTCCTACTCGGCAGTGGAAGTGATTGCCGGGGGCATTGCCGCGGCGAAGAGCGAAGACCCGGAGAAAGTTGCCGAGGCGATCCACAAGGGCACCTTCAAGACCCCCACCGGTGACCTGAGCTTCGACGAGAAAGGCGACCTCAAGGACTTCAAGTTCGTGGTCTATGAGTGGCATTACGGCAAGCCGAAGAGCGTGGCTGGAGAAAACGCCGGGCTCTGAGTCATTGCCCAGGGAGCTGCAGCGGCAAGCTGCAACTCCCTCGCCGTGCCTTGTCGGCACGGCACCTGCCCCGCCTTCCACCTCTGCGTCCTACAGCAAAACTTCGTGCCCCCAAGAAATACCCTATCACCTTAGTTGGGAATAACTTATACCCCCGGTAACAACCCGAGGGAATTCAGGTAACACCCATTCGACCGCTCTAAAAACACCCATGAAACTCATACTTCAGAAGCAGTAAAAGGCACTTTTCTGGCAACTCGTTAGTACCCTAATATTTTTTCACTTGGGCAACTTAAGAGCATCAGGAACTACTTCCTTGCCAGGCCGACGACGGCCACCCAGGCCACTTGTAAAAAACCCACAAAACTTGTTCCAGATCACCCAATCGACGTTGTAATACTCCCGACACAAACACCAAGAGCTCTGGCCAGCGGCCGCGAGCGATGTCCGGGCTCGCCAGCGCCCCCCCCCCAAGGGACAGCCAGCTGCACCGGAAAAGCCCGCCGGCATCGACCTTGTACCTAACCAATACAGGCCACAGCGGCCTCTGCAGGGCCGCCCCGGGGACCATTCAGCGAGGCAACCGACCAATGTAAAAATATGGTCTAGGCTATGACCATGTTCTGTTGACTTATGAAAAAAAAGCCGTGCCACCCTCAAGAAAAAGTTCAGGCCCGGCGCTTCACACAGCATTCCAAAACCGTTTACCTAGTCGAGTGTTACCGATAAAGATGGACTTTTTGTTACCGTCAAAGACATTCGAAAGCAATGCGCCCAGGCAACCACCAAGAGGCTTCAGTAGTTGCGAGACTAGTTGTAAAAAATAGTATTTGCGCACTAAATTAACTTTTGTTTATTGTGCAAACAGCGCCGTCCCCAACCGAGGGGAAACAACTTTCTGGCGCCAACTTTTTTCATGGAGGAAAGAACATGGATCCCTTTGTCGGTGAAATTCGCCTGTTCCCTTGGGGCTGGGCTCCGCAAGGCTGGCTGGTTTGCGAGGGCCAGCTTCTACCCTTCCAACAATATGTCGCCCTGGCCTCCCTGCTGGGCACTCGCTTTGGCGGTAATGGCAGCACCACCTTCGGCCTGCCCGACCTGCGCGGACGAGTAGCCCTGGGGGTGAACACGGTGGCCTCCACCAACCCGTTCATCGAAGTACACCCCCTGGCCAGCACCAAGGGCACCGAAACGGTGACGCTGGGCCCCGACGCGCTACCAGCCCATACCCATACCGCCTATGTCGCGGACGCTGCTGGCACCACGGGCCCGGCAGGCGGCATTCCGGCGATCAGTTCGAACTCCGCTGGAGCGGTGTTCAAGCCCACCTATGTGGCCGCCAACACCACGACCCCACCCACCGACCTTGTTGGCCTGAACACCAGCTCGGTGCTGCCCACTCAGGGCCTGCCCATGGAAAACATGCAGCCTTCGATTGTCGGTTGTTTCTGCATTGCCACCAGCGGCGTCTATCCGCCACGCCCGTAGCCACCCCCTACAGACCCTCAAGCAAGGAAACTGATATGTCTGAAGCATTCCTCGGCGAGATCCGTATGTTCGCAGGTGATTATCCGCCGCGAGGCTGGGCCATCTGTGACGGAAGCTTGCTGCAAGTTCAAAGCAACGAGGCCTTGTTCGTCGTGCTGGGCACCACCTACGGTGGCAACGGTGTCACCACTTTCGGCCTGCCGGACTATCGCGGGCGGGTCCCCGTCGGCCAAGGACAAGGCGCCGGGCTCAGGCTCAGGACCCTGGGGGCGACCACGGGCAGCGAAACCGTGACCATGACCGCCGCCAACACCCCTGCGCATAGCCATGTATTCATCGTCAGCAAGAACCCGGCGACCTCGGCCACCCCCAATCCGCCCGCCGCGCCCAAGAGCCAGACCTTCGGTGAGTTCGCCAGTGCCGGCGTGATCAAGGGGCTGTACAGCACCCAGGCAGCCAGCCCGGTCAGCCTGAGCCCGCTGTTTCTCTCCGAGGCCCTGGTACCGGCGCAAAAAGCCCCCCTGGCCCATAACAACATGATGGGATCGCTGGCCATCAACTACATCATCTGCCTGTCGGGCGTCTTCCCGACACGGCCTTAGTCTTTCCCCATTACTTCATTCTGGACTGAGCGATCATGGATGCATTCACCGGCGAGATCAGGCTATTCCCCTACAATTACGCACCACAGAACTGGGCCTATTGCGATGGCTCGGTGCTGCTGACGCAACAGTTCCCCGCCCTCTACTCGATCATTGGCAACCTCTATGGCGGCAACCCGGGAAGGGACTTCATGTTGCCCAATCTCAATGGCCGGGTGGCCATGGGCGCCGGGGGCGGCGTGAACCTGACGTACAGGTCGATAGGCGATACGGACGGTGCCGACGCGGTGAAAATGCTGCCGGCCAACTTCTCCGGACACACCCACGCAATGCAGGCCAGGGACGGCACCGACAACACCTCCGCGGTGGACCTGCCCAGCGATGCGACCTACCTGGCGCAGCCGCGCAACGTGCACCTGTACAGCACCATTGCACCGACTGCCAGCAGCCCGTCGCTGGCCCCCGGCACCCTGACTTCGGCGGGTATCCCCAGCGCAGCGGGCGGCACGATACGCAACACCATGCAGCCGTTCCTGACCCTGGCCTACTGCATCTGCCTCAATGGCGAGTACCCGATGAAATATTGATGACGCACGTCTCCAGCGGTCTTTTATCCATGCTGCCACTGGGCAGCGACCCCGGTCTGCGCCTGCAGACCGGCAATGACCAGGCCCTGCTCGGCGACCTTTACCTGTCGCGGCGCTGGGCCGAAGTCAGTGCCGTGCCCGGCTGGAGCGACGCGCAGCGCCGGGCGTTCCTGCTGTCCCAGGAACAGCTGCAGCGCAGCCATTACCACCAGCATTACCCCGAGGCGGCCTTTCTCATCGTCGACTACGCGGGGACTGCGATTGGCCGTCTGTGCGTGGACCAGGACCCGAGCGCCGTGCGCATCGTCGACATCGCCCTGCTGCCGCAGTGGCAAGGCCGGGGAATCGGCAGCCGCTTGCTGCACGCGGTCCTGCACCTGGTCGACAGCCAGGGCCTGGCCTGCCACCTGAGCGTCGAACACAGCAGCCCGGCCCGGCGCCTGTATGAGCGCCTGGGTTTTCAGGTCTGTGGCGAAGCCGGCCCCTATACCCCAATGCAGCGGCCGGTGGGCCGGTCCCAGCCGCCGCACAAGGAAGCCCTGGAAGCATGAAACCCAAGCACCTGGGCGGCACGCCAGCGGACCCCTGACGCTGCGCCACCTCTGAGCCCGAGATGACATTGAAGCGCAGGAGCCACTGGCGTCAGCCTTTTGGTTCCATCGGTGCGCAGCCCCGCAACGGAGCAGGACACGCTCACAACAGTAGCCGTATGGCAGGAAGCCCCAATGAGAACACCGTTCACCACCTCAGGTCGCTGGCTGGCAAAAAGACTGGTCTCGCTGTTTCTGCTGTTCTGTGCGATGACCCTGGCCAGCCAGGCGATGGCAGCACGCCCGGTGATTGTCTCTCCGGCCACGGGCACCACCCTGACACCGGTGGCGGTGAACCAGTTCATGAGCGTCACCATCACCGCCACAGGGGGCGCGTTGCCTCTGGACGGCTGGTACGAATGTAACATCGACGATCCGAGCTATGACGGCACGCAGATCTGCCTGCCGCCGGGGCTGACCCTCGGTTATTCGCCCCGCAGCGCCACCACGACCCTGTCCGGTTCACCGACCACGGCCGGTACCTACACCTTCGCCGTGTCCCTGAATGACGGCCTGAACCAGGCCGGTGTCGCCACTTACACCCTGGTGGTGAGTGCGGGCAGCCCGCCGACCCTGACCTCGGTGGCGCCCAACTCCGGCAGCACCGCCGGCGCCACCTCGGTGGTACTGACCGGGACCAACCTGAACGGCGCCACCGCCGTCACTTTCGGCGGCGTGGCGGCCACCAGCTACAGCATCACCAACGCCACCAGCATCACCGCTACCACCCCGGCCCATGCCGCCGGCCCGGTCAACGTGGTAGTCACCACGCCCAATGGCAGCGTGCCCCTGACCAACGGTTATACCTACACAGTGCCAGCCCCTACCGCCGGCCCGGTCAGTGCCACGGTCGCTGCCAACAGCAGCGCCAACCCCATTACCCTGAGCCTCAGTGGCGGCGCGGCCAGCAGTGTGACCGTGTCCACCGCGGCCAGTCATGGCACCGCCACCGCCAGCGGTACCACTATCACCTACACCCCAACCGCCGGTTACTCCGGCAGCGACACCTTTGCCTATACCGCCACCAATGCCAGCGGCACTTCAAGCCCGGCCACGGTGACCATTACCGTCAGCGCGCCGACGATTAACCTCAGCCCGACCACACTGCCCAGCGGCACTCAAGGCATCGCCTATAGCCAGAACCTCAGCACCTCCGGTGGTACCGCGCCCTACAGCTACGCCGTCACTTCCGGCGCCCTGCCGACCGGCATGAGCCTGAATACCAGCACCGGCCTGATCAGTGGCACGCCGAGCGCCAGTGGCACCTTCAACCTGACCATCACCGCCACCGATGCCAACAGCGCCACCGGCTCACGCGCCTACAGCCTGCTGATCAATGGTCTGCCCCCCGTGGCCGGCGCCGTCAGTGCCTCTATCGCCGCCAACAGCAGCGCCAACCCGATTACCCTGAACCTCAGCGGTGGCGCGGCCACCAGTGTGGCCGTGTCCACCGCGGCCGCTCACGGTACGGCCACGGCCAGCGGCACCACCATCAGCTACACCCCAACCGCCGGTTACTCCGGCAGCGATACCTTCGCCTACACCGCGACTAACGCCAACGGCACTTCCGGCCCGGCCACAGTGACCATTACCGTCAGCGCGCCGACGATTAACCTCAGCCCGACCACACTGCCCAGCGGCACTCAAGGCATCGCCTATAGCCAGAACCTCAGCACCTCCGGTGGTACCGCGCCCTACAGCTACGCCGTCACCTCCGGCGCCCTGCCGACCGGCCTGAGCTTGAGTGCGAGCGGCGTCATCAGCGGCACACCGAGCGCCAACGGCACCTTCAACCTGACCATCACCGCCACCGATACCAACAGTGCCACCGGCTCACGCGCCTACAGCCTGCTGATCAATGGTCTGCCCCCCGTGGCCAGCGCCGTCAGCACCACGGTTGCCGCCAACAGCAGCACCAACCCGATCACCTTGATCCTCAGCGGTGGCGCCGCCAGCAGCGTCGCCGTGGCCAGTGCGGCCAGTCATGGCAGCGCCACCGCGAGTGGCACCAGCATCACTTACACTCCGACTGTGGGCTTTGCCGGCACAGACAGTTTCACCTACACCGCCACCAACGCCAGCGGCACATCCAGCCCGGCCACGGTGAGCATTACGGTCACGGCGCCCAGCATCAGCGTCACTCCGGGCAGCCTGAGCGGCGGTACTCTCGGCAACGCCTACAGCGCCACCATCAGCGCATCGGGCGGCACCGCACCCTACAGCTACGCGGTCAGCGCGGGTGCCCTGCCAACCGGCTTGACACTGAGCCCAACCGGGAGCTTGAGCGGCACACCCACCGCCATCGGCTCCTTCGCCTTTACCCTGCGCGCCACCGACGCCAACAACTTCACGGGAACCCAGGCCTACAATCTGACCATCAGCGGCGTGCCGCCGATCGCCAGCGCCGTCAGCACCACAGTTGCCGCCAACAGCGGCGCCAACCCGATTACCCTGAACCTCAGTGGTGGCGCCGCCACCAGCGTCGCCGTGGCCAGCGCCGCCAGTCATGGCAGCGCCACCGCCAGCGGCACCAGCATTAGCTACACCCCGACCGCCGGCTTCTCCGGTTCCGACAGCTTCACCTACACCGCGACCAATATCAGCGGCACGTCCGGCCCGGCCACGGTGAGCATCACCGTCAGCGCTCCGTCTCTGGCAGTGACACCGGCGACCCTGGGCGCCGGCACGGCGGGCAGCGCCTATAGCGCAACCCTCAGTGTCTCCGGCGGCACGGCACCCTACAGCTACAGCATCAGCAGCGGCAGCTTGCCGGCCGGCCTCAGTCTGAACACCACCAGCGGCCTGATCAGCGGTACGCCAACCACCAGCGGCACCAGCAACCTGACCATCACCGCCACCGATACCAACGGTGCCACCGGCACCAAGGCCTACTCGATCACCATCGCCGCCGTGGCGATCACCGTGCCGGCCTCCAGCCAGATCCTCGCGGCCGGCCAGTCCGCCACCGTCGACCTGACCCAGGGCGCCACCGGCGGCCCGTTCACCCAAGCCACCCTGGCCTCGGTCACTCCGGCCTCGGCCGGCCGGGCGATGATGATCAGCCGCTTCTCGATGCGCTTCATACCCTCGGCCGCCTTCGCCGGCACCGCGATCGTCAGCTTCAGCCTGCAGAACGGCAGCGGCTCCAGCGCCGCGAGCACCGTCAGCTTCATGATCCAGGAACGCCCGGACCCGACCAAGGACGCCGAAGTCATCGGCCTGCTCAACGCCCAGACCCGCGCGGCCGAGCGCTTTGCCAGCACGCAGATGGACAACTTCAACCGTCGCATGGAGCAGTTGCACCAGATGAAATGCGACCGCACTTCGTTCAACGCCAGCCTGCGCAAGCAAGGGCAAGACGTTCCCCTGGGAGAAATCGCCAAGGCCGTGCAGAACCAGCTCGGGGATTCGGCGCACAAGACCGAGCAGGAACAGCGCGAGGCCGCAGCCGCCGAGCAAGATGAGTGCAAACAGCAGGCCCTGGCCTTCTGGAGCGACGGTTTCGTCAACGTCGGCTCGACCCACGCCCGCGGCGCTCGGGACAACAGCTTCACCACCATGGGCCTGAGCGCCGGTGCCGACTATCGCTTGTCGCCGTCGGTGATAGCCGGGATCGGGATCGGCTACGGCAATGACCGCAGCGACATCGGCAGTAACAAGACCCGCAGCGATGCCGATGCCATTGGTATCGCCACCTACCTGAGCCTGAACCTCGCGCCCCAGGTCTTTATCGACGGCCTGCTGGGCTATAACCGCATCAGTTTCGACTCGCGCCGCTACATCACTGGCAGCACCAACGACTACGCCCGAGGCTCCCGGGATGCCGACCAGTTGTTCGCCTCCCTCACCGCCAGCTACGAATACCGTCAGGGACCACTGTCGCTGACGCCCTACAGCCGCTTGAATGCCAGCAGCACCCGCCTGGACGCCTTCCGTGAGAGCGGCGGCGGCCTCTACGGTTTGTCCTATGACGAGCAAAGCCAGCAGAACTTCACGTCGTACCTGGGCCTGCGCTCGGGCTACGATTTCATGACCCGGGTCGGCAGGATGACACCCAAGGTCGGCCTGGCCTGGGGCCATAACTTCAGCACCACCAGCGACTACAAGATGCGCTACACCGACCAGGGCGACGAGGGCCTGCTGTACCGGCTCAAGCCCGACTCCCAGGACAGCGATTTCGCCGACCTGGACCTGGGCCTGGACTTCGACCTCGGACGTGCCTGGCAGTTGGGCGTCTCCTACAAGACAGCCCTTGGCTCCGATGAGCGCAGCGACATGTTCCGCATCGGCTTGAACGGCAAGTTCTAGCTCCTGGGCACAGGCTAACCGCCGCCAACCGGACGCTGCAGCAGGAAAGGATTCCCTGTCAGCCAACAATGCAAGAAAAACACCCCCCGCCAGGGCCAGGCCCTCGCGGGGTGTGTTTTTTTTCCGTCGCGGTGCCGCGCTCTAGGCCACCGGCAAGCTGCCCGTCGCCAGCTCCTGCGCCGTGCGCTCCACCGCGCGCCGGGTCTTGTCGATCAACTCATCGATATCGCCGCGAGTCGCCACCAGCGCCGGGGCCATGATCATCCGCCCCAGGGTCGAGCGAATGATCACGCCCTCCTCGAAGCCCAGGGTGCGGCAGCGCCAGGCGATGTCGTTCTCATTGGCAAAACGCTTGCGGCTGGCCTTGTCCTCGGCGAATTGCAACGCCGCCACCAGGCCCGTGCCCTGGATCTCGCCAATCAGCGGATGGTTGCCGAACACCTCCCGCAGGCATTGCTGCAGGTAAGGGCCGGTGTCGTTCTTGACCTGAGTCACCACGCCTTCATCGCGCAACGCCTTGAGGTTGGCGATGGCCACTGCGGCGGCCACCGGGTGCCCGGAATAGGTCAGGCCGTGGGCAAACACCCCGCCCTGCTCCACCAACACTTGGGCGATGCGCTTGCTCAGCACCAGGCCACCCATGGGGATGTAGCCTGAGGTCAAGCCCTTGGCGATGGACAGCGTGTCCGGTTCGAAGCCGAAGTGCTGGTGGGCGAACCACTCGCCGGTGCGGCCGAAACCGCCGATCACTTCGTCGGCGCACAGCAGCACATCGTACTGGCGGCAGATGCGCTGGATTTCCGGCCAGTAGCTTTCTGGCGGGAAGATCATTCCGCCTGCGCCCTGGAACGGCTCGGCGATAAACCCGGCGACATTCTCGGCACCCAGTTCGAGGATCTTCTCTTCCAATTGACGGGCGCAGCGCAGGCCGAACTCGGCGGGCGTCAGGTTGCCTTCGTGGCCAAACCAGTAAGGCTCGTCGATGTGCGCCACGTCCGGGATCAGCCCGCCCATCTCGTGCATGAACTTCATCCCGCCCAGGGCCGTGGCCGCCAGGGTCGAGCCGTGATAGCCGTTCCAGCGACCGATCATCACCTTCTTCTGCGGTTGGCCAAGGATCTGCCAGTAGCGGCGCACGCTGCGGATCAGCACCTCGTTGGCCTCGGAGCCGGAGTTGGTGTAGATGGCGTGGCTGTAGTGCCCCGGCAACAGGCTGAACAGCAACTCGGACAGCTCCACCACCGCCGGGTGAGTGGTGTGGAAGAACATGTTGTAGTACGGCAGCTGTTCGAGCTGGGCGCTGGCGGCGGCCGCCAGGTCCTTGCGCCCGTAGCCGAGGTTGGTGCACCACAGGCCGGACATGCCGTCCAGGTAGCGCTGGCCGTCGTTGTCCCACAGGTGCAGGCCCTCACCGCGGACGATGACCCGCGGGCCTTCGGCGTTCAGCACCTTCTGGTCGAGAAAGGCGTGAATGTGGTGCTTGGCATCCAGGGCCTGGTAGTCCTGGGTGCTGCGTGGCGCGGCGGTGTTGTCCTGACGATTGGAAGCACTCATGGTCATTCTCCTGCACTGCAAGTGGGTTCAAGGGAAACGGGGCCATTGGTGCTCGCCGTGGCGGGCACCAGTGGTTCGGGGACAAACAGCGGTTTGCGCATCACCAGCTTGATCCAGACCACGGCGATCACCGAGATCACCCCGAGGACTACCCCGGCACTGCCGAAAATCCGCGCGGTCATCTCCGGTGACGGCGAGACGTGATAGATCGCAAACAGCATGCCGACCATGCCCAGCACCTGGGGCCAGGGGTAGAACGGCGAACGAAACGGCCGGGGCGCATCGGGGTAGCGCCGACGCAGGGCGATCACGTCGATGTGCACGATGATGTAGGCCAGCAGCCAGGCCAGGGCCGCAGCCAACAGCAGCAGGCTGATAGAGTCCGGGTCCTGGCCCAGCAGCAGGATCGGCAGGCCGGTCAGGGCCGCGATGAACAGCACCGCCACCCAGGGTGTGCGGGTGCGCGGGCTCAGGCGCTTGAACTGGGGAAAGGCCTGGCCGTTCTGGGCCATGCCATAGAGCATCCGCGGCAGCGCCGCCAGGGACGAGTTGACCGTACTGCAAGTAGCGGTGATCACCGCCCCCACCAGGAACAGCTTGCCGGCCTCACCGAACACCGAGGTGGCAAAGAGGAAATGCGGCAGCGGGTTGCTCGCCAGTTGCTCCCGGGGAATGCACAACAGCGCACCGAGGCAGTACAGGGTGATCACCAGGAAGATGATGCTCAGGCCAATGATCATCGAGCGCGGGATGTTGCGTTCCGGGTTACGGGTTTCCTCCACCAGCGGGCAGACGAACTCGGCGCCGACAAACCCCCAGATGGCCATCGCCGCCAGGGCCAGCGCACCGACTTGCATGGGGTTCCAGCCCTGATCCAGCGGCAATTGCAGATCCGCCTGGGGGCTGCTGATGGCCCCTAGCCCGAGGGTCAGCAGGATCACCACCATCACCACCGCCAGCACGGTCTGCAGTTTGGCAAAGACGTCGATGCCCAGCAGGTTGAGCGCGGTGAACGTGCCCAGCACGCCATAGGCCACCAACATCGGCGGCAGCACACCGGGGTAGACCTTGCCGATGATCAGATCGAGCAGCAGCAACTCGGCGGACAGGGCGAACATCGCCACCACCATGTAGCCGGAGAAGGTCGCGAGGATCGCCGGAAAATGGCCGATGGCCACTTCGGTGTAACTGCTCAGGCTACCGGCCCGCGGCACCATCAACGCCAGCTCGGAAAACGACAGCGCGTAGGTCAGGGCCATCAGGTAGGCCAGTAGCAGCGGGATGAAGAAGCCCAGCCCGGCCATCCCCGCCCCTTGCAGCATCAGCACCATCACGCCCTGGGAAACCACCAGGCCGACGGCCACCGAGACCAGCGATCCCAGGCCCAGGACTCGGCGCAAGCCGCGGTTCGGTGTGGGGCTTGCGGCCCCGATGGAGACATTTGCAGTCATGGCACACACTCCTGTTCTTATTGTTGTAGGCCTGCCGCTCACTCGGCAGGTACGCCGGCGCCACGTCCCGGACTCGATCCCGGCGCGTGCCGCCGTGGCTGACCCGCAGGCCGGCTCGCCAGGCACCCAACAGCGTTCAGCGCAGTTGGAACCAGGTGGTCTTGAGCTGGGTGTATTTATCAAAGGCGTGCAGCGACAGGTCGCGACCAAACCCCGATTGCCGGCCACCGCCAAAGGGCACGGTGACATCCAGGGCATCCACGGTGTTCACCGACACCGTGCCAGCGCGCAGTTGCCGGGCGACCCGGTGGGCGCGGTTGAGATCGTCGCTCCACAGCGAAGCGGCCAGGCCATAGACACTGTCGTTGGCCAGGCGGATGGCCTGGTCCTCGTCGTCGAACGGGGTCACCGCCAGCACCGGGCCGAACACCTCTTCGCGCGCGATGCTCATCTGCGGCTGCACGCCGGTGAGGATGGTCGGCTCGATGTAGTTGTCGCTGCCATCGATGCTCAGTTGCCGACCGCCGCAAGCCAGGTGGGCACCCTGCTCCCGGGCGCCGTCGATGAAGCCCATGACGCTGGTGGTCTGGCGGCGGTCGACCATGGCCCCGGCACGGCTGGCCGGGTCCAGGGGGTTGCCCGGCATCCAGTCCCGCGCCTTGGCCAGCAGGCGCTCGACAAACTCGTCATGAATGCTGCGCTGTACCAACAAGCGCGAGTTGGCCGAACACACTTCGCCCTGGTTGAAGAAGATGCCGAAGGCGGCTTTCTCGGCGGCCAGGTCCAGGTCCTGGCAGTCGGCGAACACCAGGTTCGGGCTCTTGCCGCCGCATTCGAGCCAGACCTGCTTGAGATTGGATTGCGCCGAGTACTGCATGAAATACTTGCCGACCTCGGTGGAGCCGGTGAACACCAGGCAATCCACGTCCGGGTGCAGGCCCAGCGCCTTGCCGGCCTCGCTGCCCAGGCCCGGCACCACGTTGAGCACACCTTGCGGCATCCCCGCTTCCAGGGCCAGTTCGGCCAGGCGCAGCGCCGAGAACGGCGACTGCTCGGCCGGCTTGAGCACCACCGAGTTGCCCACCGCCAGGGCCGGTGCCAGCTTCCAGGCGGCCATGTCCAGCGGGAAGTTCCAAGGCACCACCGCGCCGATCACCCCCAAGGCTTCACGACGGATACTGGCGTGGCTGTTGCGCGGTCCCGGGGCCACTTGGTCGTAGAGCTTGTCGATGCTTTCGGCGTACCAGGCGAAGACGTGGGCGGCGCCGGGAACGTCGATATTCCAGGCGTCCATCACTGGCTTGCCCATGTTCAGGGAGTCCAGCAGGGCCAGTTCCTCGCGATGGACGAGCATCAGCTCGGCCAGGCGCAACAGCACCTTCTTGCGCTCCACCGGGGCCATGCGCGCCCAGGGCCCGTGCTCGAAGGCCTGGCGCGCGGCAGCGACGGCCAGGTCGACCTCGACCTCGCCGCAGGCGCTGACTCGAGCCAGCAACTGGTTGTTCGCCGGATTGATGGCGTCGAAGGTGGCACCGCTGAGGGCCGATAGATGACGGCCACCGATCAGCGCCTGGTCAGTGAATGTTTGCCGGGCAGCTCGCTGCTGCCAGTAACTGAGATCGAACACGCTGCACTCCCTCGTCGACCGTTGATACGGCCTGGTTGTTCTCTGGGTCTGGAGGGATGGTGCGTCACTGCGAGCAAGAGGAAAAATACTAAAAATATGCTCGAACCCCATGAAAAAGCTCTGCAACCCATACCGCGGACAAGGCTGTGCAAACGCAGACGCCCCGGGTTGCGCGCAGGCTCAACCAAGGGCAGGCAGGATGCCTTGGCGCTGGCGATCAAGGCGCAGCAGCCCAGGCGCGGCACAGGTCGGTGACCTGCGCCGTGAGGCAGGATCAGCCAGCAGCAAACATCAGGCAGGCGCCTGCAGCCACTGCGCCAGGCGCATCAGCATCGCGTCGCAGGCGTCCAGTTGCTCAATGCTGATGAACTCATCCGGCTTGTGCCCCTGCTCCATGCTGCCGGGGCCGCAGACCACCGTGGCAATGCCCGCTTCATGGAACAGGCCGCCCTCGGTGCCGAAGGCCACGGTGCCGAACTCCCGCGAGCCACTGAGCAGTGCCAGCAACTCGGCGGCTTCGCTGTCCGGCGCGGTGGCCAGGCCCGGATAGGCACTCAAGGGCTGCAGGCCGATGCCGGTATCGGCCTGGATCGCCTGCATCTTCGGCAACAACTGTTCCCCGGCGTAGCGCTGCAATTCATCCACCACGGCCTGGGCGTCGTAACCCGGCAAGGTCCGTACCTCGAAATCGAACTCACATTCCGCCGGTACGATGTTCAGCGCCCGACCGCCCTTGATGGTGCCGGTCTGCACCGTGGAGAACGGCGGGTCGAAACGTGGGTCATGCCTCTCCGGTTGCGCCAGCTGGCGGCCAATGTCCCCAAGCTTGCCGATCAGCCGCGCGGCGTACTCGATGGCATTGACCCCATACGGCGCATAGGCCGAATGGCAGGCGGCACCGCGCACCTGGCAACGCATCGCCAGCTTGCCCTTGTGGCCGAGCACCGGGCGCAGTTCGGTGGGCTCGCCGATCAGGCACAGCACCGGCCGATGCGGGCGCTGTTGCAGTTGCTCAAGCATCGGCCGCACGCCCAGGCAGCCGACCTCTTCGTCATAGGAGAACGCCAGGTGGATCGGCAGCCGCAACGAGCATCGGGTAAAGCTCGGCACGGCGGCCAGCACCGAGGCGATAAAACCTTTCATGTCGGCAGTGCCGCGCCCATACAGGCGCCCTTCCCGCTCACTCAGGACAAACGGTTCGACGCTCCAGGCCTGGCCGTCCACCGGTACTACGTCGGTGTGCCCGGACAGCACCACGCCGCCGCGATCCGCGGGGCCAATGCTGGCAAACAGATTGGCCTTGGTCCGCTGCGGGTTGTAGATCAGCTCGCAGGGCACGCCCTGCTCGGCGAGGTAATCGCGGATAAAGCCGATCAGTTCCAGGTTGGAATCGCGGCTGACCGTGGCAAAGCCCACCAGCCGCGCCAGCAGCTCGCGGCTGGAGAGTTCACTCATTGCCCGGCACTCCGTAGCTGGGGGCGGCGGTCGGGTCCAGGGCCCGGGTCAGGTAGTCCTGCATCTGCGGGCGATAGGCCTGCCAGAGACCCGCCAACTGGTCGATAGGGTCCTCATCGACCCAGTCCACCCGCAGGTCGACGATGGGCCAGGTCAGGTCATCCACCACCATCAGCGCCGCCGAATGCACCGGCCCCGCCTCGCCACCGGCGGCCATCGCCGCCTGCATCGCCGCCAGCAAACGCTCGACAAGAATACCCGGGGTCCGCTCGAAGGCCGCGACCATGGCCTCGATCACCGCGCTGCTCGCCAGCAGATTACCGGCGGCCACGCACTGCTCGCCGGCCACTGCGTTATGGGTGCCCAGGGCTTGCTGGCCACTGAACAACGCCGTGCGCCCCTGGCCGTCGATCACGGTCACCTGGCGGTACTGGCTCCAGCCATTGCTGCCCAGGGCCTTGTCCAGGGCCGCGGCGGGATCGAACTGGTGATTCTCCAGCAAGTCGAGAATCTGCGGGCCGAGGGCCGGCAGGGTCACATTCTGGGTCGCTACCGCTCCGACCCCGGCCCGCACCCAGGGGCAACGGGCGCCGACGGCAATGCTCGACGAGCTGATGGCAATGCCCAGCTGGCCGGTTTCGGCACAACGGCCAACGATTGAAAAAGTCATGGCAACTCCTTGGCCCACAAGGGCCGCATGGGCGCACGATTGGGCGCCGGCGCAATCAACAGCAGAGGCTTCATTCAGGAATGACTGCGATCACATCGATCTCCATCAACCACTGTGGCTGGCCAAGGGCCGAGACCACCAGACCGGTGGAAATCGGGAACACGCCCTTCAACCACTTGCCCACTTCCTGGTACACCGGCTCGCGGTAGCGTGGATCGGTGAGGTAGGTGGTGGTCTTGACGATGTGGGACAGGTCGCTGCCGGCTTCTTCCAGCAGTTGCTTGACGTTCTTCATCGCCTGCTCGGCCTGGGCCTGCGGGTCGCCGAGGCCGATCAGCCGGCCGTCGAAATCGGTGCCGACCTGGCCGCGTACATACACCGTATTGCCGGCGCGCACTGCCTGGCACAGGTCGTTGTCCAGGGACTGGTTGGGGTAGGTGTCCTTGGTGTTGAACATGCGGATACGCGTATGAGTAGGCATCAGAGGGCTCCCACGGAACTGAGGTTGAGCACCGGCGCATCAGCCGTGGCCGAAGGCTGCCGGGCGTCGCTGTAGGCTTGGTATTTGCGCTGCGTGGCGATGTGATCGGCGACGTGCTTGGCGTCGTGCCACACCCCCCAGATAAACGACGAGCCGCGGCGCGACAACCAGGGCAGGCCGAGGAAGTAGACCCCCGGCTCGCGGGACACGCCGCGCTGATGCAGGGGCTTGCCTTGTTCGGTGAAGGTATCGACCTGCAGCCAGCTGAAATCCACGGCATAGCCGGTGGCCCAGATGATCGAGGTGACACCGGCTGCCTGCAGGTCCAGCGCCAGGATCGGCTGCGTCACGCAGTCCGGATCGGGCAAGCGCTGGCGGGCCTCGGGCTCCAGCGGCAGGTGGAGACCGTTGCGGGCGATATAGGCGTCGGCAGCATCCAGCAGCGCCAGGTAGTTCTCGTCACCCCGGGCCAGGTTGTCCACCAGGTCCGCACGGAAGGTCACCCGGTCGCCGTCGAAAGCCTGGGTCAGCCCCACCAGGGTAATGCCCTGCTGGGCCAGGGCCCGGAAGTCGATGGTCTGGCCGCCGCGGGCGCCACTGACGGCGATGGTCACGTGCTCGCGGCCTGGCTTGGCGATCTCTGCATCCCACTCGCCGAGGACCCCGAGCCACCAGCAGAAGTCGCGGTCGCGATAGGAACGTGGCGGACGATCATGAGCACCCACGGACAGGTAGACCTGGCGGCCTGCGCGCTGCAGTTCGTCGGCGATCTGTACCCCGGACGAACCTGCGCCGACCACCAGCACCGCGCCCTCGGGCAGTTGCTGCGGGTTGCGGTACTCGGCGGAATGCAACTGATTAAGCGCCGTGCCCTTGGGCGCAATCGGCGGGATCACCGGGCGTTGGAAAGGCCCGGTGGCAGCCACCACACGATTGGCCTGGATCACCCCGTCGGAGGTTTCCACGGTGAAGCCTGGACGACCGACATTGCGCTGCACCTTGCGCACTTCGACACCGGTACGAATCGGCGCATTGAACTTGCGTGCATAGGCTTCGAAGTAATCCGCGACCTGATCCTTGGCCGCGAAGGCATCGGGCTCGATCGTAAACTCCAGCCCAGGAAAACGGTCGTGCCAGACGGGCCCGTTGGCCACCAGCGAATCCCAGCGTCCGCTGCGCCAGGCTTCGGCGACCCGGCTGCGTTCCAGCACCAGGTGCGGCACGCCGAGCTTGCTCAGATGCTCGCTCATGGCTACGCCGGCCTGGCCCGCGCCAACCACCAGGGTATCCACTTGTATTTGTTCTACGGTCATGTCGGTGTCCTTCTGCGAGACGATGGGCGCCAGCCAAGGGCTGGGCGCCCTGTTCAGAACCCGGGTGTGAATCGGATAGGGCAGATGGTGCGACAGACGCCGACGAAGGAAAAATACTAAAAATGTGCTCGCTGGATAAGAAAAAGCGAAGCAGCGCGGGAGCACGCAGACCGTGCAATTTCACCACACCGGCGCTGCATCGACAGGACCCAGAACCGGCTCACGCTGCAGCCAGCGACGTTCAGCCATGTGCAACGCCGCCGGAGCAAAGCAGATCGTCAACCGGTGCTCAGGTGCGCGGCCTGCAATCCACGCTCAGTTCCGCTCACTGGCAAAGGTGTAGCGGCTCAGAGCCTCGGCCAGTCGCTGGGTTTCATCCGCGCAGCGATAGCTCGCCACCAAGCCCTGCTTAGGCCTCTGCACCACCTTCACCTCTTGCAGCTCGATGGCCAGCAAGGCCGCCTCCTGGCGTATGACAGCCTCGATTTCAGCCATGACCAGCGCGGGCTTGAAGATCTTGCCCACGCCGGTGATGGGCAACGCATCGGCCAGGATCACTGCCTTGGGCACCGCTGCACGCTCAGTGATATGCCGCGTCGCGTAGTCCAGCAGCTCGGCGCTGCTGATAGCGCTTCCGGCACGCACCTGCACATAGGCCACCGGAACTTCCCCGGCATGCGCGTCGGGTCGGCCCACCGCTGCACACAGCGCGACATCGGGGTGGGTGGCCAGCACTTCCTCGATGTATTGGGGTTCAATGTTGTGGCCACCCCGGATGATCAGCTCCTTCTTGCGCCCGGTGAGCCAGAAGTAACCTTCGGCATCGCAGCGTCCAAGGTCCCCGGTGTTGAACCAGCGCTGTGCGGCCCCACCCTCGGGAGCATCGGTATCGAACCACATGCCCTGATCATGAGCGCTGTCCAGATAACCGATGAAGACATTGGGACCACTGATACAGATCGCCCCCACCTCATCGACTTGCGCATGGCGCAGCCAGGCGCCTCGCTCATCGAGGATCATCACACGCATGTCCTGCCAGGGTAGGCGCAGGCCGACGGAGCCAATGCGCGACTCGCCGCGCGCCGGATTGATCGACGACGCGCACGAGCCCTCGGTCAAGCCATAGCCTTCAAGAACGCGCTGGCCTGTCTGTTGCTCGAACTTGCGCAGCAAGTCCCTTGGCATCGGCGCTGCGCCACAGATCGCCACCGTCAGCGAGCGAGTGTCATAGCCGGCGCAGGGCACCTGTAGCAGGCCGGCGTAGACCGTGGGTACGGCTGAATAGCTACTGACCTGATGGGTTTCGACGATCTCCCAGAACCGCGACATGAATCCCGGTGTGCGAAACCCCGCCGGCGGCGCCAGCAGCACATGACCGCCCTGGGCAAATACCGCCAGGCCGCAACCGATCAGCGCATTGACGTGAAACAGTGGCAGCGAGGTAAGCACGGTGCGGCCTGGCCGCAGGACCGGCGCGCCGATCACCGTATCCAACTGCCCGCAGAAGATCACTTCATTGCGCTGGCTGTGGCAGGCAATTTTCGGCAAGCCGGTGGTGCCGCCAGTGCAATAGTAAGCCGCCACGTCATTCAGGCCCGGCGGTGCAAACCGCAGGCGGTCGCCTGGCTCAATGGCCAGTTCGGCGAAGAAATCCATTACCGGCACCCCGGACACTTCGGCAGGCAGCGGCGCACTCTGCGTGTGGCCCGGCAGATGCCGCAGCGGGTCAATCGCCAGCACACCTTGCAGACCGGGCAAACGGGCAATCGCGCCCTCGACCCGCTGCCAGATTTGCGCATCCGGCTCGGGGCCAACCGTGACCACCCAGCGGACCTTGGCTGCCGCCAGCAGCTCGGCCATCTGCGCGCCGTCCAGCAAGACGTTGACCGCAAAGGCGATACCCGCGGTCTGCGCGCCCCACATGGCAATATGGGTTTGCGGCAAGTTCGGCAGGATCAACGCGACCACGTCGCCACGCCGCACCCCCAAGCGCTGGAACAGGTTGGCGGCGCGAGTGATGTCCGCCAGCAGTTCGGCGTATGTCCAGCGCACCGGCTGCGCATGATCCTCGACCCGCAGAAAGAAGCTCAGGGCCAGAGCCTGCGGCCATTGGCCGGCGCTGCGTTCGATCAGCGCATAGGTGCTGTTTATGTCGGTAAAGGGTAGAGGGCCCGCCTCGATCTGCAGAATGTCCTTATAGTCGCAAAGCATTTCCAAGACCTCGAATGATGAATTTTCTTGACTTGAGATGCTGGCATGAGGCGAGTTAGGTTACTTGGCATTTGATAACAACCATTTGGCATCCTGGAACAAAATGAACCGCCCTCCCTTGTTTGTCAGGACCCCGGCCCTGACCGGTTTCAGCCAACTGGTCAGCGAGCATGGCGGTGACGCCCAAGCCCTGCTGGCGCGTGTCGGCATGACCCCGGCCCAGCTCGACGACGCCCATTTCAGCCTGCCCCTGGAGAAGGTCGCGCAACTGCTGGAGATCACCTCGCAGACCTTGTCGATGGCGGATTTCGGCGCGCGCCTGGCGAGCCTGCAAGACGTTTCCATCCTCGGGCCGATGGCCTTGATCGTGCTCCACGCCAGCAACCTTGCCGATGCCCTGGAGCGGGTCGCTCGCTACATGCCGTACCACTCGCCCGGGCTGAACATGAGCCTGAGCGTCGAGGGCCAATATGCCGCCTGGCATCTGGAGCATGACCCGAGTGTCAGCAGGCTGGGCGATCGGCAATTGAGCGAATTGGCGCATGGCATAGCACTTGCCTTCCTGCGTCGGGTTACCGGCAGCACCGGCAAGCAATGGCAGATCAACTTCAGGCATGACAGCCCCCTCGACAGCAAGGCCTATCGCGCCCTGTTTGGCTGCCGAGTGCGCGTCAACCAGGCTGAAAACGCCCTGTTCTTTCCCGCCGGCTTGCTGAGCACACCACTGGCCAGCGCCAGCCCGGCAATACTTGAGACCAGCGAGCGGATTGTCCGCCGCCTGATCCAGAGCCATCCCCTGGACCTGGGGCGCCAGGTGGAAATACTGGCGGAGCGCCTGTTGGTGACAGGCAACTGCAACCTGCCCGTCCTGGCTGGCCAGCTGGGCATGCCCCGGCATATGCTCCAGCGCCGCCTGCTGGCCCTGGGCTTGCGCGTCGAGGAGATCATCGATGACTTGCGCCGCAAACGCCTTGAGTCGCTACTCCCCCACCCGCAGATTGCCCTGACCGAAGTCGCGTTCCTGCTGGGTTACGGTGACCCCAGCTCGCTGACCCGCGCCTGTTATCGCTGGTTCGGCCAAAGCCCCAGCGCCTGTCGCCAAAAACTCCTGGCACGCCCCTGGCAAGCCGACTGAGCGAGCCCCGTCACCCACCGCTCAGGCGCCCGGGAATGTCGACAGCCCGGCCTCCCCCGGGGCCTCGCTGACGATCATGTCCATGGCTTGCTGGGCAATCGGCGAAAGCGTGCGTCCGGCATGGGTCACCACCGCATAGCGGATGGTCAGCACATCCGCCGGCCAGGGCGGTTGGATGAACGGTGCCAGGTCCACCAGCAGCTCGTTGTGCAGGTCCTGGTCGAGCCACGAGCGCCAGGTCAGCAGCAATGAGTCGCTGCTCAGGGTGGTTTCACGCAACAGGTTCAGATCGTTGGAACTCAGGGTCCAGGGCAGCAATGTGCCGGGCGCCAGATCGAACAAGGCATACAGCGACGCTTCGTTGGAAACCGACACGCCGCTCCACTGGTAGTCGAGGATCTGTGCACGGGAAATCGGGCCTGCCTGGAGGGCCAGCGGGTGATCGCGGCGACAGAACACCGAGGCCGGCTGAGGGGGCAAGTGGGTCACGGAAAAGCGCGGGTCGATTTCCTCGCCCGACTTGAGGCTGGCAACCACGAAATCCAGTTGCTCGGTTTCCAGCAGGTGGCACAGCTGATTCCAGTACCCGACCTGAACATTGAGCACCAGCCTGGGGACCTGTTTGCGCAACCTGATGAGGATATCGACAGTGTTGAGCGTGGCCGCCATCGGGTTGATGCCCAGGCGCAGTTCACCGCCTTCGGCACCGGCAATATCGATGGCTTGCGCCACCAGCTTCCTGGCGCAACCGAGCAACTCATGCGCACGCCCGATCAGTTGCTGCCCGGCAGCGGTCAGCATCACCGTGCGCGTATCACGATCGAAGAGTCGCACCCCCAGGTCGCTTTCCAGTGACTGGATGCTGCGGCTGAACGCCGTCTGCGACAGATTGGCCCGAGCCGCGGCGCGAGAAAAATGCAGCTCCTCGCTCAGATAAACCAGATGGCGCACACGCTTCAGATCGATTAAGTCGCTCACTGCATTAATCCAGCCCTATCTTTGCATTGGACACTCTTAACACGCTCCCAGAAGATTCTCCACCACCAGCATCGACCGGCAGACAACACGTACTGCCTCCAATAAAAAAAACGATGGGGAAGTTCTGTGGCGCACCAATTCCTGCTTGATCAATTTCGCTTCCTGAGCCTGCCGACCCTGATTGCACTGAGTATCAGCGCACCGAGCCAGGCGGCTTCCTTCGACATCGGCGAGATCCAGGGGCAATTCGATTCTTCACTGTCCATTGGCTCCAGCTGGGCACTGCGCAATCCGGACCGGGCCTTCATCGGCACGTGGAACGCAGGGCACGCTTCAAGCCAATCCTCCGACGACGGTCGGCTGAACTTTCGCAAAGGCGAAACCTTCTCGAAGATCTTCAAGGGCGTACACGACCTGCAGCTCAGCTACGGCGATAGCGGAGTGTTCCTGAGGGGCAAGTACTGGTACGACTTCGAGCTCAAGGACGAAAGCCGGCGCTATGTGCAGATCAGTGATGAGCATCGCAAGGAGGCGGCCAAGTCCGCGGGCGCGCAACTGCTGGACGCCTTTGTCTATCACAACTATTTCATCGCCGATCAGCCCGGCAATGCGCGCCTGGGCAAACAGGTGGTCAGTTGGGGGGAAAGTACCTTTATCGGCAATGGCATCAACGTGATCAACCCGACGGATGTCGCAGCCTTTCGGCGCCCGGGAGCGGAAATCAAGGAAGGCCTGATCCCGGTCAACATGCTGTTCCTGTCCCAGGGACTGACCGAGGACCTCTCCGCCGAATTGTTCTATCAACTGGAGTGGGACCAGACCGTCGTCGACAACTGCGGGACCTTTTTCGGCTCCGACGTGATGGCCGATGGCTGCAATACCCGCATGGGTTTCTCGCCCCCCTGGGACCCCAATGGCCAATACCACTTCACCCGGGGCGGCGACCGCGATGCACGCAACAGCGGCCAGTTCGGGATGGCCCTGCGCTGGCAGGTCGAGGCGCTGAACAACACCGAATTCGGCCTGTATGCCCTGAACTACCACAGCCGCGCACCGTTCATGGGCGGCACCGTCGGTAGCGCCCCCTTCGCGGTCAAGCCCGGCACCATGGCGTCGAGCGCCGAGTACTTCATCGAATACCCGGAAGACATCCGCCTCTATGGCCTGAGCTTTGCCACCACCCTGGGCACCACGGCGGTTTCCGGTGAGCTGAGCTACCGCCCGAACATGCCACTGTCACTCAATGGCAGCGACGTGACCATTGCCGCGCTCGCCGGCCCGATGGCGGCCACTCTCGGGGCCCCGATCTTCGCCAGCGGCTTTGCCCAGCCCGTGCCCGGCGAGAGTTTCCACGGGTATGTGCGCAAGCCGGTGACCCAGGCGCAAATGACCCTCACCCATTTCATCGATCAGGTCTGGGCCGCCGAGCGCCTGACCCTGATTACCGAGATTGGCTACAACCATCTGGGAGCTATCGACAGCAACGCCTTGCGCTTCGGCCGGGACAGTATCTTCGGCAACGGCGAACTGCCCGACAACCGCAATTGCGCGCTGATGGCCAACCCGGTCAACCCGCAGAACTGCAACAACAAGGGTTTCTACACCGCCAATTCCTGGGGTTATCGGAGCCGCGCCATCCTCGACTATCAGAACCTGATCGCCGGGATCAACCTCAAGCCCAGCCTATCCTGGTCGCATGACGTGGAAGGCTACGGCCCCAACTTCAACCAAGGCAGCAAGGCCATCAGCCTGGCCCTGGATGCCGACCTCAGCAATACCTACTCGGCGAGTCTTTCCTACACCGATTTCTTCGATGGTCCCTACAACACTTCGACTGATCGCGACTTCGTCGCCCTCAGCTTCGGCGTGAGCTTTTGAATCCGCAATCAGCAATCGAACAGGACAAGGTGCGATGAAAATTTCGAAGTCGGTGTTTCACGGCAGTGCGTTGTCGCTGCTGCTTTGCACGTCGGCCATGGCCGCGGTGTCGCCCGAAAAGGCGGCAACACTCGATACCACGTTGACCCCGGTGGGCGCGGAGCGCGCCGGCAATGCCGAAGGCACGATCCCGGCCTGGACGGGCGGCCTGGCGAAGAATGCCGGGGCGATCGACAGCGCTGGTTTTCTCGCCGACCCCTATGCCAGCGAACGCGCGTTGTTCAGCATTACCCCGCAGAACGTCGAGCAGTACAAAGGCCGCCTGTCCCCGGGCCAGGTCGCGATGTTCAAGCGCTACCCCGATTACCGGATGAACATCTACCCCACTCACCGCAGCGCCAACGTGCCGCCGAGCATCGTCGAGGCGGCCCGCAAGAACGCCCTGAACACCACCCTGGTGGCCGGCGGCAATGGCCTGGAGCACTTCACCAAGGCCTTTCCGTTTCCGATCCCCAAGGACGGACTGGAGGTGATCTGGAACCACATCACCCGTTATCGCGGTGACAGCGTGAAACGCCAGATGGTGCAGATCGTGCCGGATGTCCAGGGCAACGGCACCCCCGTGACCTTTGCCCACCAGTATGTGTTGCGCGAGAGCCTCGCCGACTACGATCCGGCCAAGCCGAGCAACGTGCTGTTCTACAACAAGCAGACCGTGGTGGCGCCAGCGCGCCTGGCCGGCAACGTGGAGCTGGTTCACGAGACCCTCGATCAGGTCAAGGAACCGCGCCAGGCCTGGATCTACAACGCCGGCCAGCGGCGTGTCCGGCGTGCCCCGCAGGTGGCCTACGACGGACCCGCCGCCAGCACCGACGGCCAGCGCGTGGTGGACAACTACGACATGTTCAACGGCGCCCCGGATCGTTATGACTGGCAACTGGTGGGCAAGCAGGAACTGTACATCCCGTACAACAGTTACAAGCTCGATTCGCCCACGCTCAAGTACGCCGAGATCACCAAGGCCGGGCACATCAACCAGGACCTGGCGCGCTATGAACTGCACCGTGTGTGGCACGTGGTCGCGACCTTGAAACCGGGCCAGCGCCATGTGTATGCCAAGCGTGATTTCTACATCGACGAGGACTCCTGGCAAGCCGCGGTCATCGATCACTACGACGGGCGCAATACCCTGTGGCGCGTGGCCGAAGCCCATCAGCAGTCCTACTACAACAGCCAGGTGCCCTGGTACACCGCCGAGACCCTGAATGACATGGTCAGCGGCCGCTATCTGGTGCTGGGCCTGAAGAACCAAGAGAAGAGCAACTATCAGTTTGGCGTCAAGGCGCTGGAGGCCGAGTTCACGCCCAACGCCTTGCGCCAGAGTGGGGTGCGCTGAACGCCGGTCACAACGGCTCGAACCACAGCGCCTTCGCCGAGGTGGCGCCAGGACCTCGTACTGGCGGCTGGCACAGACCTTGCGCCAATCGCCACTCTTTGGAAAATGCCATGAAAAGTACCCCCGCTCCTTCGCTACCGCTTCAATACGCACCGTCCGAAGCGCCGGCGATACCCCGCGGCAACATGCGCCGGGTGGTCATCGCCTCCTCCCTGGGCAATGCGCTGGAAATGTATGACTTCACCGTCTACAGCTTTTTCGCGGTGATCATCGGCCAGCTGTTTTTTCCCTCCGACTCACCACTGGCATCGTTGATGATGTCGCTGGTGACCTTTGCCCTGGGTTTTGTCGTCCGCCCGCTAGGGGCAGTACTGATTGGCCGGGTGGCCGACCGCTACGGTCGCAAGCAGGCGCTGTCGCTGACCATTGCCTTGATGACCGTGGGCACGGGCATCATTGCCTTTACCCCCACCTACTCCAGCATCGGGATCTTCGCCACCGTCATGCTGGTGTTCGGACGGATGCTGCAGGGCTTTTCCGCAGGCGGTGAAGTCGGCGCCGCGTCGGCCTTCCTGATGGAGTCCGGACGCACTGACAACCGCTGCTTCATGGTTTGCTGGCAAGGCGCGAGCCAGGGCGCCGCCGCCTTGCTCGGGGCGCTCTCCGGGCTGCTGCTGACCAGTGTCCTGTCGGAGCAGGCGCTGCACAGCTGGGGCTGGCGCATTCCGTTCATCATCGGCCTGCTGATCGGCCCAGTGGGCTGGTACATCCGCAAGCACCTGGATGAAACCCACCAGAACCCGGAGAACCCGACGCCGCTTCGCGACCTGCTGCGCAAGCACGCGCGCACGCTGGGCCTGGGCATCTTGCTCATGGCCAGTTCGACGGTCACCTCCTACATGGTGGTGTTCTACATGCCGACCTACCTCACCCGGACCTTGCATTACTCCAGCAGCTTCGCCTTTTCACTGGTGGCCTTCGCTTGCGTCCTGCTGACGGTCGTTCCCCCGCTGGCCTCGCGATTCGCTGACCGCATGCCACGGCGCAAGCCCTTGCTGTACTGGCTGTGTGGCCTGCAGATGATCCTGACCTACCCGGCCTTCATGCTGCTGGGCCTGCAAAGCACCCTGCTGTGCCTGGTGGCGGTGTCGATGCTGATCCTGCCGATGGCCATCAGCGGCGGCGCCGGCCTGGCGCTGCTGATGGAAGCCTTTGCCCGTGACGAGCGAGTCACCGGGCTGTCGATCGTCTACAGCTTCGGGGTCACCCTGTTCGGTGGTTTCTCGCCACTGATCGTGACCTGGCTGATCGCCGTTACCGCAAACCCGCTGGTACCTGCCTGGTATCTGTGCGCCGCCATCGTGCTGAGTGGCGTGGCCCTGCGTTTCTACCCGGAATACCCGGGCCGTCCCTGAATCCGAGCTGCAACTGTACATCCACCTGGAACAAGGAATCCGTTGTGAACATGACCCCTCTGCAAGACCAACTGCAAGCCGGCAACGAGCGCTTTGTGAAGATCCGGCGCACCATCCACGCCCATCCGGAGCTGGGTGAAGACACCCTGGACACCGCAGCCCTGGTCACCGGCCTGCTCGAAGGCTGGGGCTATGAAGTCCACACCGGGGTGGGCGGCAATGGCGTGGTCGGCGTATTGCGTCGCGGCTCGGGCACCAGGACCCTGGGCCTGCGGGCAGACATGGATGCCTTGCCGATCATCGAGCGCAACGGTTTGCCCTGGGCCAGCCAGCGCGCCGGGGTGATGCACGCCTGCGGTCATGACGGCCACACCGCCACCCTGCTGGCAGCGGCCGAACAGTTGGCCCTGCACGGCGAGTTCGACGGCACGCTGAACCTGATCTTCCAACCGGATGAAGAAGGCCTGACCGGCGCCAAGCGAATGATGGCCGACGGACTGTTCCGACGCTTCCCCTGCGATGCGGTGTACGCCTTCCACAACATGCCGGGGTTTCCCGTGGGCTACGCGATCATCAAGAGCGGCGCCGTCATGGCCTCGTCCGAACGGGTCGGCATTACCCTGACCGGCAAAGGCGGACATGGCGCCATGCCGGAGCGCGCCATCGATCCGATCCCGGCCCTGGCCGGCGTCATCAGCGCCCTGCAGAGCGTGGTCTCGCGCAACATCAGCGTCAACGATGCGGTGGTGATCAGTATCGGCAGGGTGCACGCCGGCACCGCCACCAACATCATTCCCGAATCGGCCATGCTGGAACTCAGCGTGCGCACGGTCGACCCGCTGATCCGACAACAGGTCGAGCAACGGATCCGCACCATCGTCGCAGGCCAGGCCGCTGCATTCGGGGTCACCGCCGAGATCGACTATCAATTGCTGGCACCGGTCCTGGTCAATACCGTCGCCGAGACTCAGCAGATGCTCGACGCCGCGCGCAAGGCCCTGGGCGACGAGAACGTGGTGGAGCAGGTGTCATTCAGGGCCATGGGCAGCGAGGATTTTGCCTGGATGCTGGATGAGGTACCCGGCTGCTATTTCGGACTGGGCAATGGCACGGGGGAGTTCAACGGCTGCTCGGTGCACAACGATCACTACGACTTCAATGATCAACTGATTCCCCTGGGCGCGGCGTGCTGGGTGGAGCTGGCCGAAGCCTACTTGCGCTGAAGCGCGTTGTTGTCGAGGGCGCCCGGCCCGGGCGCCCACACGTGGTTTTGTGCAGGCCCGGCCTGCACCCGCACATCAGGACACTGCCATGCCAAACGCTACCGCCATCGCCGACATGAGCGCCATCGAGCTGCTCACTCATTACCGTGACAAGCGCCTGTCTCCCGTGGAAGTCACCCTGGACGCTCTGGCCCGTATCGAGCGCTTCAACCCGCTGGTCAATGCCTATTGCTACACCGATCCCGAAGGCGCCCTGAGCACCGCACGCGAGTCTGAAAAACGCTGGTTGAAGGGCCAGCCCTGCGGCGCGCTGGACGGCCTGCCCACCTCGATCAAGGAACTGACGCCCACCCGGGGCATGCCCACGCGCAAGGCATCACTGACGATTGGCGCGCAAGGCCCCTGGGACGTCGACGCCCCCGTCACCAGCTTTATGCGAGAAGCCGGTGCCGTGGTGCTAGGCAAGACCACCAGCCCGGAGTTCGGCTGGAAAGGCGTGACCGACAGCCCGCTCTATGGCATCACGCGCAATCCCTGGGACACCCGCATGACCAGCGGCGGCTCCTCCGGCGGCGCGGCGGTGGCCGCAGCACTCAATCTGGGCGTGCTGCACCAGGGCAGCGATGCCGGTGGTTCGATCCGCATCCCCAGCAGCTTCACCGGCACCTTCGGCTTCAAACCGACCTTCGGCTACATTGCGCAATACCCGGCCAGCGCGACGACCCTGGTGTCTCACCTGGGGCCCATGACCCGCACCGTGGAAGATGCCGTGCTGTTCCTGCAGACCATCGCCCGCCCCGACCCGCGAGACGCGCTGATGGGCGCGCCGCGCCATACCCCATGGTTGCCTGAAAGCACAGACCTCAAGGGCCTGCGCATCGCCTTCAGTGCAGACTTCGGCTATGTACAGGTCGATCCGCAAGTCGCCCGCCAGGTGGCACAAGCCGTTGCACGGCTGGAGCAACTGGGAGCGACCGTCGAAGCCATCGACCCGGGATTCGACGACCCGCTGCAACTGTTCAAGACCCTGATCTACGCGGGCGCCCAGGCACTTGCCGGGCAACTGGACGCGGCCCAGAAAGCCTTGCTCGAT
Source organism: Pseudomonas sp. Fl5BN2 (assembly GCF_009908205.1). Lineage (NCBI taxonomy): Bacteria > Pseudomonadati > Pseudomonadota > Gammaproteobacteria > Pseudomonadales > Pseudomonadaceae > Pseudomonas > Pseudomonas sp. Fl5BN2. Next base: position 225,224 of record NZ_JAAARL010000011.1, read on the forward strand.
CCGGGCCTGCTGCGCGTTACCGAGGAATGCCGCCACATCACCCTCGCCGACTTCACCGCGGCCCAGGAAGCGCGGGCGGTCTTGATGGCCCACATGAACATGTTTCACCGCCGCTACGATCTGCTGGTCTGCCCGATGCTGCCGATCACCGCGTTCGAGGCCGGCCACGACACACCGCCCGGCAGCGCAATCGACGACTGGATGAAGTGGTCGCCTTTCAGCTACCCCTTCAACCTGACTCAGCAACCTGCGGCTTCATTGCCCTGCGGATTCTCGAAGGCCGGACTGCCCATCGGCCTGCAGGTGGTAGGCGCGCGATTCGCCGACGATCAGGTACTGCGCGTATGCCGGGCCTACGAGCGCGCATTTGCGACACCCCATCCGCAGGCCCCCATGACCGGGGCTGCCACAGACCCGCAGCTTTCACCGGTGTAACCCAGCCGCACCGCCTGTATCCGGGCGGTGCGCCCCTCAAACACTGGCCACGCATCGGCCGCGAAAACAAGGAAGCAGACGGTTAGCGGGCGAAAATCCATTTCCGACCTTTCGATCTGCAGGCACTGAAGGCACAATGCGTACCTTTTTGGCTGGCCCTGCCGGAGTCCTGAAATGATCAAAACGCCGTACTACCTCATCGACAAACAGAAGCTGCTGGGCAACATGCAGAAGATTGCCTACGTGCGCGAGCAGTCGGGCGCCAAGGCCCTGCTGGCGCTCAAGTGCTTCGCCACCTGGTCGGTGTTCGACCTGATGCAGCAGTACATGGACGGCACCACCTCGTCGTCGCTGTACGAACTCAAGCTCGGCCGGCAGAAGTTCGCCGGTGAAGCCCATGCCTACAGCGTGGCCTGGGCTGACGATGAAATCGAGGACATGCTCGATAACTGCGACAAGATCATCTTCAACTCCATCAGCCAGCTGCAGCGCTTCGCCGATGCCAGCGCCGGCAAGGTCCGCGGCCTGCGGGTCAACCCCCAGGTGAGCAGCTCGGACTACCTGCTGGCCGACCCGGCCCGGCCGTTCAGCCGCCTCGGCGAATGGGACCCGGCCAAGGTCGAAGCGGTCATCGAGCAGATCAGCGGCTTCATGTTCCACAACAACTGCGAGAACGACGACTTCGCTCTGTTCGACCAGATGCTGTCCACCATCGAGGAACGCTTCGGCCACCTGCTGCACCAGGTCGAGTGGGTCAGCCTCGGCGGCGGCATCCACTTCACCGGTGATGACTACGACGTCGACGCGTTCTGCGCGCGCCTCAAGGGCTTCTCCGAGAAGTACGGCGTGCAGGTCTACCTGGAACCGGGCGAAGCGGCGATCACCCAGAGCGCATCCCTGGAAGTGACCGTGCTCGACACCCTGTACAACGGCAAGCACCTGGCGGTGGTGGACAGCTCCATCGAAGCGCACATGCTGGATCTGCTGATCTACCGCCTGAACGCCAAGCTGGCCCCGAGCAGCGGCGAGCACAGCTACATGATTTGTGGCAAATCCTGCCTCGCCGGCGACATCTTCGGTGAGTATCAATTCGAACGTCCGCTGGCGATCGGCGATCGACTGTCGTTCGTCGATGCGGCGGGTTACACCATGGTCAAGAAAAACTGGTTCAACGGTCTGAAAATGCCGTCCATCGTCGTGAAACAACTCGATGGTAGTGTCGAAGTGGTTCGCGAGTTTGGTTTCGAAGACTATCTGTCCAGCCTTTCCTGAGCGGGCAGACACGAGGAGAAGTAAATAAATTGAAGAAGAATGTTCTTATCATTGGTGCAGGAGGTGTCGCCAAGGTGGTGGCCCACAAGTGCGCGCAGCACAACGACGAACTCGGTCGTATTGCTATCGCGTCGCGCAACATCTCCAAATGCCAGGCCATCATCGATAGCGTCAAGGCCAAGGGCAGCCTCAAACAGCCCACAGCAATCAACGCGTTCGCCCTCGACGCGCTGGACATCGAAGCGACCAAGACGCTGATCCGCGAGACCCAATCGCAGATCGTCATCAACGTCGGTTCGCCGTTCCTCAACATGTCGGTGCTGCGTGCCTGCGTCGATACCGGTGCGGCCTACCTGGACACCGCGATTCACGAAGAGCCGGGCAAGGTCTGCGAAACTCCGCCGTGGTACGGCAACTACGAGTGGAAACACCTCGAGGAGTGCCAGCAGAAGAACGTCACCGCCATTCTCGGCGTGGGCTTCGATCCGGGCGTGGTCAACGCCTATGCGGCCCTGGCCAAGCAAGAACATTTCGACCGCATTGATTCGATCGACATCCTCGATGTCAATGCCGGTTCCCATGGCAAATATTTCTCGACCAATTTCGACCCGGAAATCAACTTCCGCGAATTCACCGGACAGGTGTGGAGCTGGCAGAACAGCCAGTGGACCAGCAACAGCATGTTCGAAGTCAAGCGCACCGACGACCTGCCGGTCGTAGGCTCGCAGAACCTGTACCTGACCGGCCACGATGAAGTGCACTCGCTGTCGAAGCACCTCGACGTGCCCAACGTGCGCTTCTGGATGAGCTTCGGCGAACACTACATCAATGTGTTCAACGTGCTGAGGAACCTGGGCCTGCTTTCCGAGCAGCCGGTGAAGACCGCCGAAGGCCTGGAAGTGGTGCCACTCAAACTGGTCAAGGCCGTGCTGCCTGACCCGGCGTCACTGGCCCCGGGCTACACCGGCAAGACCTGCATCGGTGACCTGGTCAAAGGCACCAAGGATGGTCAGCCGCGCGAAGTCTTCATCTACAACGTGGCCGACCACGAAGAAGCCTACGCCGAAACCGACAGCCAGGGCATTTCCTACACGGCCGGCGTGCCGCCAGTCGCGGCCGCCTTGCTGGTAGCCCGTGGCGAGTGGGACGTGCAGCGCATGGTCAACGTCGAGGAACTGGCGGCCAAGCCGTTCCTCAAGGCACTGGACCTCATGGGCCTGCCAACCCGGATCAAGGACCAACACGGCGACCGTCCGTGGGACGTCGCGCCTTGATCTAGCCGCCACAGCGGGGCGTGCCTGAATCGGCGCGCCCCGCTCCAGGTACCCCCTGCCCGGCTCACTGCAGCCATTTCACAGGGCTCTCGCGCCTTGCAGAACCGCTCTGGCTTCCCCCGCCCCGGGGCAGTTTTTCGTTTGTGCGTCGCTTTTGCATTTCTGTGCGACAGTTGCCACTTCAGGGTCTCCCGCAGTACTCCTTCGTAGTGTTAGCTTGGGAAAGTTTCTGTCTGATTCCTCAGACACTTCCTACCCACTGCCTGCAAAGGAATGCCCTCTACAATGGATTTCTCACTCAAGCAACTGGCTGCGGCCACCCTGGTGCTCGCCAGCCTGTCGTCCTTCACCAGCACCGCCCAGGCCAACATCACCCCGCAACAGAGCGCGGCCATCCTCAAGACCTTCAGTGACGCCTCGGTCAGCGACTTCCGCCAGTTCCTCGGCGACCTGGGCAAAAGCCCACTGGCCAAGACCAACAATCTCGCGCCGACGATCAACGCCTTCCTCGCCGACCAGAGCCTGTCCGCCGAACAGCAGAACGAGATCCATCGCCTGCTGGGCCTGTATACCCGGATCAAGTACGGCAAGGCGGCCACCCAGACCCTGAGCGAAATGGTGGCCATCCCGACCTTCCAGGTGGAGGGTGTGCCCCAGCACGAAAACCCCGAGTTCATCAAGATCGCCGACAAGATCAAGGACCTGGCCCAGGCCTTCGACCTGAAGTTTCGCAACATCGACAACCGCGTCTATGAAATCGCCCTGGACGGCAAAGGCGATGAGCTGGTCGGCATCCATGCCCATGCCGACGTCGTGCCGGTAACCCCGGAGAACTGGGTGCTGAAGGACGGCACCCGCCTCGACCCGTTCAAGGTCACGCTGATCGGCGACCGCATGTATGGCCGCGGCACCGAGGACGACAAGAACGGCATCGTGGTGACCCTGTACGCCATGAAGGTGATCAAGGAAGAAAAGCTGCCCTTGGCACGCAACTTCAAGCTGCTGGTGGACACCACCGAGGAAACCAGCGGCGACGCGATCCCCTACTACTTCGAACACAACCCGACCCCCAACTACAACCTGGCGCTGGATGGCGGCTACCCGGTAGTGATTGCCGAGAAAGGCTACGGCACGGTGATGGCGAGCTTTGCCCGGCGTCCCGCAGAAGGTAAAGGCGCGGAGATCACCGCGCTGACCGGCGGCCTGGCCACCAACCAGATTCCGTCGGCCTCGGTGGCCACCCTGGTCACCGACCAGCCCGCCGCACTCGCCGCCAGCCTGCAGAAAGCCGGCAGCGACTATGCCAAGCGCAATGGCGGCAACTTCGAAGTCAGCGCCAAGGTGGTGGGCAAGGAGGTCAAGCTGACCGTCACCGGCGTCTCCGCCCACTCCTCCGAGCCCGAGACTGGGGTCAACCCGGTGGCCCGTGCGCTGGACCTGATCAACAGCCTCGACGGCAAGGTTGCCCTCAAGCACAACGAAATCACCGACGCCGCCCGCTACGCCGCCGACAACTGGGGCCTGGACTACCTGGGTGGCAAATTGGGCATCGGCTTCTCCGACACCTTCATGGGCCCGCTGACCACTTCCCTGACCTATGTCGGCATGGACGACAAAGCGTTCAAACTGGCAGTCAACCTGCGGGTGCCAAAAGGCAAGACCCCGCAAGTGCTCAAGACCGAGATCACCGACAAGCTGGATGCCTGGAGCAAGCAGACCCACGTCGCCGTGAACTTCGACACCTCCATCGCCGAGCCGATGTACCGCAACCCCGAGGGTGAATGGGTCAAGGCGCTGCTGGCCGTGGCCAGTGAAAACCTGGACATGGCGCACAAGTTCGGCACCTCCGCCGGCGCCACCTCGGTGCATCAACTGCCCAATGGCGTGCAGTTCGGCCTGGCTCGGCCTGAGGTCAAGTACACCGGCCACACCGACAGCGAGTTCAAGACCGTCGACCAGTTCCTCCTCGACCTGCAGATCGTCACCGAGATGATGGGCCGTATCGGGCAGTTGCCCAAGCTCTGATTCACGCTCGGACCCGCCGTGCTGGCGGGTCCGCTTCGTTGAGCGAGTTGATCGGTGGCGAGATCGAACAGGCCGTTCGGTTGACGGCACAGAGGTCAGCTCCGGACGACGAGCAGCCTTGGAATCGGCGGGTTGGAAGCCTATATTCCGGGTCGATAATCCTGACTTAATGCAAGTTCAGCCTGATTACACGAACTGAGCCCTTCGACACGCCATCCACGACTCATGTCACATGCCAAGAGTCACTTTCAACGACTACACTCCAGCCCATGAAACGCATTCTGCGGTTATGCCTGATCTTCATGCTCAGCCTGGCGCTTCCCCTCAGCGGGATGGCGGGCGTGCAAGCACCGACAGAGCCGTGCCCGATGAAAACCCTGGGTATGTCGATGATGGACGGCATGGGCATGGACTGCTGCCATGAGATGAAAAGCCTTGCCGATCACGGCAAGCCTTGTAAGCCGGGCCAGGAATGCAAGACCGGTGGCATGCTTCAGGTCTCCCTCATCAAGCCCCCCATCAGCCTGTTCAGCCCAATCGTGTTGCCGCTACTCAGCGACGCCCTCCCCGTGCAAACCCCTCCAGGGGTGTGGCGACCGCCGCGGGTTTGATTCCTGTACCGCCCTGAACCTCATTCCGCGTCAGCGGGATGGCATGGCTGTGCGCCTGTCTCATGACGCGCGCAGTGGCTCATCACAGGAATCGTAGACATGAACTCCAAGTGCTGTTGCACAGGCTGGTCCCTCGTGGCTGGCTTGGCGGCTAGCGTGCTGGCATTGCCGACACTCGCCGCCGCGCTGACACTCAATGAAGCATTGCGGCTGGCCGAAAACGATGCACCGTCGCTCAGCGCACAAGACGCAAAAATCCAGGCGGCCAGCAGCGCGGCCATTCCCGCCGGGGAACTGCCTGATCCGAAGTTGTTATTGGGCGTCCAGAATTATCCGATTGGCGGACCCGAGCGCTGGAGTATCAACCAGGATTTCATGACCATGCAGATGGTCGGCGTTCGGCAAGAGATGCCCAACAGTGACAAGCGCAAAGCCCGCGTCGAGGTCGCCGATGCGGCCGTTGATCGAGCGACAGCCGAGCGGCAAGTCGAACGCTTGAAAGTCCGCCAGTCGGCGGCCTTGGCGTGGATCAGCAGTTACTTCGTTGAGCGTAAAGATGCACTGTTCCAGGACTTCTACCAAGAAAACCGTCTACTGAACGATACCGTTCGCGCGCAGATTGCCGGGGGTCGCGCGCAACCTGCCGATGCGGTTGCACCCAGGCAGGAAGCGGCCCGACTAGCGGAGCAGCAGGATGATCTGAGCCGCCAGCGAGCTCAAGCCCGGGCCGCTCTCAAGCGCTGGATTGGCCCGGCCGCCAATGATCGACCTGAAGGCCGACTGCCTGAGTGGCCTGTCGAAGCATCCGGCTACGCACATAAGCTGCAGCATCACCCTGAACTGGCAGCGTTTGCTCCGATGACCCGCGAAGCACAGGCCAAGGTTCGCGAAGCCGAGGCGGAAAAACAGTCTGACTGGAGTTGGGAGCTCGACTATCAGCATCGAGACCGGCAGTTCGGCGATATGGTCAGCGTTCAGCTTTCATGGGATCTACCGCTGTTTCCCGGCTCCCGCCAGAACCCCAGGATTGCCGCCAAGCACGCCGAGCTCAGGCAGATTGAGGCCGAGCGCGAAACCCTGTTACGCGAGCATACCCAGCAACTTGAGGAACAACTGGCGGACAGTGAACGCCTCAAGCGTGCCGTGCGCAGAGGCCAGGAGAGCCTGGTACCGCTGGCCAGGGAAAAGGTCGCACTGAGCATGGCCAGCTACCGTGCCGGCAAAGGCGACTTGATTGCAGTGGTCGCGGCCCGCCGCGAACTCATCGAAACGCGCCTCAAGCTGGTTGACGTCGAAGAACAGCAGGCGCTTAGCAGCGCTCGCCTGTATTACACCTATGGAGAGCCCACTCAATGAGCACAGCAAAATGGCAAAGCGCTGCGCTGTGCATGCTCTCGGCGGCCTTGGGAGTCGCCGGGGGGCTCTGGTGGGCAGCGTCGCGAATGGGCGAACAAGCACCGAATCCACTCCCCTCAAACGCTCGCATGCCGTTGTATTGGTATGACCCCATGTACCCGCAGCAAAAATTCGACAAGCCGGGCAAGTCGCCGTTCATGGACATGCAATTGGTTGCGCAGTACGCCGACGCCAAGGCGGACACTGCGGCGCTGCAGATTGATCCGAGCCTGACTCAGAATCTCGGTATGCGCCGCGCGAGTGTCACCCGTGGCGGGTTTTCCTCAAGCCTGGAGGTGGCCGGTGTATTGACCTTCAACGAGCGAGACGTTGCCGTCATTCAGGCCCGCGCTGCAGGTTTTGTTGAGCGGGTCTATGCCCGTGCCCCTGGCGATGTACTCAAGGCCAATGCCGCCTTGGCGGATATTCTGGTACCAGAGTGGGCGGCGGCGCAGGAAGAGTTCCTGGCCCTGAAGCGCCATGGCGATGCTGCTTTGCTGGCGGCGGCACGCCAGCGATTGCAGCTTAGCGGGATGCCTGCAGCACTGATCGCCCAGGTCGAGCGCAGCGGCAGAGTCCAACCGATCCTGACCCTTGCCAGCCCTATCGGGGGAGCGCTTCAGGAGCTGAACGTGCGACAAGGCATGACCGTGGCCCCAGGAGCGACACTGGCCCGCGTCAATGGCTTGAGCAGTGTCTGGCTGGCCGTGGCCGTTGCGCAAGCGCAAGCGGGATCCATCGCCATGGGAGAAACCGCCGAAGCCCATTTCCCGGCGTTTCCAGGAGAGTCCATCAAGGGTGTCATCAGTGCGATTCTCCCGGATACCAACCCTGACAGCCGAACACTTCGCGTGCGTATCGAACTGCCCAATCCACAAGGTCGTCTACGGCCGGGAATGACCGCGCAGGTCAGTCTGCATCGTTCAACCGAGCAAAGTGTGTTGTGGGTGCCCAGTGAGGCTGTCATTCGCACGGGCCGGCGGAGCTTGGTGATGCTGGCCGAAGACGCTGGCCGCTATCGCCCGGTAGAGGTGCAGCCAGGGCCCGACAACGACGGCAAGACGGTGATTTTGAAAGGCCTGGAAGAAGGCCAGCAGGTGGTGAGCTCCGGCCAGTTCCTGCTCGACTCGCAGGCAAGTCTCAAAGGCATTGTTGCAAACTCGCTGGAAGTCTTGCCGTCCGTTGCAGCCGCCCCTTCCCTGCATGAGGCGCAGGGTCAGATTGTCGCGATCGACGACAGACAAGTCACTCTCGCCCATGGCCCTTTCAGAACCTTGGGCATGCCTGGCATGACCATGACCTTGCCCCTGGCCAATCCAGCCCTGGCCCAGGATCTCAAGGCGGGCGATAAGGTGCGGATCGCGGTCAGTCAAACCGATGACGGTTTGCGTGTCGAGCGCTTGCAGCGTTCTGGGAGCCAACCATGATTGCCGCCCTTATTCGCTGGTCGGTGGCCAATCGCTTTCTGGTGCTGCTGGCCACGCTGTTCCTCAGCGCCTGGGGCGTCTGGTCGGTGCAGAGCACGCCCATCGATGCACTGCCGGATCTCTCCGATGTGCAGGTGATCATCCGCACTCCCTACGCCGGTCAAGCTCCGCAGATCGTTGAAAACCAGGTGACCTACCCGTTGGCCAGCACCATGCTCTCGGTGCCAGGAGCGAAAACCGTGCGCGGCTATTCGTTTTTCGGCGACAGCTTCGTGTACGTGCTGTTCGAAGACGGTACCGATATGTACTGGGCGCGCTCGCGGGTGCTGGAGTACCTGAGCCAGGTACAAAGTCGTCTTCCAGCCAGTGCCAAACCCGCCTTGGGCCCGGACGCCACCGGCGTTGGCTGGATTTTCCAATACGCCTTGGTGGATCGCAGCGGTGGGCATGACCTGGCGCAACTGCGGGCGCTGCAGGACTGGTTTCTCAAGTTCGAGCTGAAGACCCTGCCGAACGTTGCGGAAGTGGCAACCATAGGCGGCATGGTCAAGCAGTATCAGGTGCAACTCGACCCGCTGAAGTTGGCCAACCTGGGGATCACCCAGTCGGAGGTAAGCAATGCTATCGGCAGGGCCAACCAGGAAACCGGAGGGGCGGTGCTGGAAATGGCCGAGACCGAGTTCATTGTGCGAGCCTCTGGCTACCTGAAGACCCTCAATGACTTTCGAGCGATCCCGCTCAAGCTGGGCAGCGCGGGGGTACCGGTCACCCTGGGTGACGTCGCCACTGTCCAGCTGGGTCCGGAAATGCGCCGTGGCATCAGCGAACTTGATGGTGAAGGTGAGACCGTCGGCGGTGTGATCGTCCTGCGCAGCGGCAAGAATGCTCGTGAAACCATCGCCGCGGTAAAGGCCAAGCTCGATGAACTGAAAAGCAGCCTGCCGGCGGGCGTGGAAATCGTCACGACCTACGATCGCAGCAAGCTCATTGACCGCGCGGTGGAAAACCTCAGCCACAAGTTGCTTGAAGAATTCATCGTGGTTGCGTTGGTGTGCGGGATCTTCCTCTGGCACTTGCGCTCGTCGCTGGTGGCGATCATCTCCTTGCCGGTAGGTGTGCTGATCGCCTTCATCGTCATGCGCCAGCAAGGGCTCAACGCCAACATCATGTCCCTGGGTGGCATCGCAATTGCCATCGGGGCCATGGTGGACGCGGCAGTGGTGATGATCGAGAACGCCCACAAGAAGGTCGAGGCCTGGCATCTGGCCCATCCTGGAGCGGTACTGAAGGGTGAGCAGCACTGGCACGTAATGACCGAGGCCGCGACCGAAGTGGGACCTGCACTGTTCTTCTGCCTCTTGATCATCACCTTGTCGTTTATCCCCGTGTTCACTCTGCAAGCCCAGGAAGGACGCCTGTTCGGTCCGTTGGCGTTCACCAAAACCTATGCCATGGCTGCGGCGGCCGGACTGTCGGTGACCCTGGTGCCGGTGCTGATGGGGTATTGGATTCGAGGGCGGATCCCCAATGAACAGCAGAACCCACTCAACCGCTGGTTGATCCGCCTCTACCAGCCGGCCCTGGACGCCGTGCTGCGCCGGCCCGGAGTCACCCTGCTGGTCGCGTTACTTGTCTGCATCAGTGCGTTGTGGCCGATCTCACGGCTGGGTGGTGAATTTCTGCCGCCACTGGATGAGGGAGACCTGCTCTACATGCCATCCGCCTTGCCGGGATTGTCAGCACAGAAAGCCGCACAACTGCTGCAACAGACCGACAGGATGATCAAGACCGTACCCGAGGTTGAGCACGTCTTCGGTAAAGCCGGTCGCGCAGAGTCCGCGACTGATCCGGCACCGTTGGAGATGTTCGAAACCACCATCCAGTTCAAGCCACATGAACAATGGCGTCCCGGCATGACCCAGGAAAAGCTGGTGCAAGAGCTGGACCGGGTGGTGCGCGTGCCTGGATTGAGCAACATCTGGATACCGCCGATTCGTAACCGCATCGACATGCTGGCCACGGGCATAAAGAGCCCCATCGGCGTGAAGGTTGCCGGTACTCAACTCATGGATATAGATACCGTCACCCAGGCCATCGAACGAGCAGCCAAGGACGTGCCTGGGGTCAGTTCGGCTCTGGCCGAGCGACTGACCGGAGGCCGTTACATCGACATAGACATCGACCGCCAGGCCGCCGCCCGCTATGGGCTGAACATCGCTGACGTGCAATCCATCGTGGCCGGGGCTATCGGCGGTGAAAACATCGGGGAGACCATTGAAGGGCTTGCGCGCTTCCCGATCAACCTGCGTTACCCTCGTGAGTGGCGTGATTCGCTCACGGCCCTGGAGCAACTACCGATCTATACCCCGCTGGGTAGCCAGATCACCCTGGGCATGGTGGCCAGGATCAAGGTCAGCGACGGAACGCCAATGCTCAAAAGCGAGAATGCGCGACCTTCAGGCTGGGTGTACATCGATGTGCGCGGTCGGGACATTGCCTCTGTGGTCGCCGACCTGCGTCGCGTTGTCAGTGAGCAGGTCACCTTGCAACCCGGCATGAGCCTGAGCTACTCCGGACAGTTCGAGTTTCTCGAACGGGCCAACGCACGCCTGAAACAGGTGGTGCCTGCCACTCTGCTGATTATCTTCGTGCTGCTCTACCTGACCTTCGCGCGCTTCGATGAGGCGTTGTTGATCATGGCCACGCTGCCGTTTGCACTCGCTGGCGGAGCGTGGTTTCTATATCTCCTGGGCTTCAACCTATCCGTCGCCACGGCGGTCGGTTTTATCGCCCTGGCCGGTGTTTCTGCCGAGTTTGGCGTGATCATGCTGCTCTACTTGAAGAACGCCTGGGCCGCACGGGAAGACCTCGGCGACAGCACTGAAAGCGGACTGCTGGCGGCGATTCGTGAAGGGGCGGTACAGCGTGTTCGCCCCAAGGCCATGACTGTGGCGGTGATCCTTGCAGGACTCTTGCCCATCCTGTTGGGCAGCGGTACCGGTAGCGAGGTGATGAGCCGTATCGCGGCCCCCATGGTCGGCGGCATGATCACCGCCCCACTGCTTTCTCTGTTTGTCCTTCCGGCCGCCTATCGCCTGATGCGCCGGCGATCCTTCTGAGCCAACGCCTCGCCCGGCGCCTTGAAACGCCGGGCCGACGTCAGGCTGCGGGCGCTTTGCGCGTCGGGTAACTAACGTCCCGCAGTACCCCAACGTAGCCGTTGTAGAGATTGGCGGCTGGCAGCAACTGCCGGGCCGCCAATTGCTCATGCACGCTGCGCAAGTGGTAGAACGGCATGCGCACATAGAGGTGGTGCTCGATGTGGTAGTGGATGGCGTGCGGGCCGAACACAAAGGTCTGCCAGTTCGCCCGCACAATGCTGCGGGCATTCTGGCTCTGGTCTGCGCTGACAGGCATGCCGGCGTGCTCCATGATTGCCCGCACCCGGCCCAGCAGCGGCAGCAGGGTGATCGCCGGCAGCAGCCACAACCCCAGGTAGAACCAGGGGTGCCCGCTCCAGCTCAGCAGGCCGAACAGCAATCCGTTGCCAGCCACCATCGACAAGACTTCCCCCAGCACCTGGCCACGGGTTTTATCGACCCTGGGCATGATTGCGCGATAGTCGCCCCGGGCGAACCTGAAAGCGCTGATGAAGTAGCCCACGCCACACAAGTCCGCCAGTAGCCGGGTGGCCAGCTTGCCCCGGGGCAGCGGGTAATCCCCCAGGCCAAACACCCCGACCACCGGGTCGTCATGCTCCATGGGGTGGCGATGATGCTTCAGGTGCCCGGCACGGTAGGTTTGCAGCGACAGAAACAGTGGGCCTGCGGCACACCATTGGCCGACCAGGTCATTGAGCTTCTGCGAGTGCAGCAGCACGCCATGGGCGCTCTCATGCATGATCACCGCCAGCGCCAACTGGCTGCGGGCAATGATCAGTGCCGCCAACAGGTAGGTCACGGGATGCGGCCAGAGCGCGGCACAGGTGAACGCGGCGGCGATCAAGATCCAGTCGGCCAGCAGCGCCAGCAGGCTGATCCAGGGTTTGAGGGCAAACAGCTCGGCGGCGGGAACAAAGGCATTCAACCCCCGGTTGTCACCGGCGCGAGATCTAGGCTGGGGCACGGGCACTGCTTCCTTGTGTTTGGGTGGCCAGGGCGCAGGCCAGGGCCAGCAGCACGCCGCCTGCGACATCGATCAGCGTGTGTTGCTTGAGGGTCAGGGTCGACAGGCAGATCAGCAAGCCGCCGAGGCCGACCAACCAGCGGTAGCGAACACGCCAGAGTGCCCGACAGGCCAGGCAAGTCACTGCCACATGCAGGCTGGGGCAGCCATTGGACGCCCGGTCCAACTGCCATAGGCGGCTCAGGCGTTGTTGCACAAAGGCGTTGTCGAGCGAGCCGATGTCCGGCCTGGGAATGAACTCGGGAAACAGCCAAAAACACAGGATCGCCACTGCAAAAGCGATCCCGGTGGCGTTCCTGAAAGCCCTGAAGGCATCGGCGCTGGCGTAGGCCGCCGCCAGCGGCACCAAGGGAAAAAACAGCACATACACCCACCACGACTGGGCAATGAACGGGATCAGCTGATCCAGCGGCGTGACCCAGTTGTAGCGCGGCGTAATCAGGCGTTGCAGGCCAATGAAAATACTCAGGCCCAGCAACAGCCCCAGCAGCGCAACCAGCGCCTGCCGATAATTGGGGCCCGGGGTCAGGTGCTGCAAGGGCTTGCCCATGGCGGCTCGCTTGTCGGGTGGATGAATGTCGGCGCACTCACAGGCTGAGCAAGCGGCTGACCCAGGCGTCGATCCGCGCCTGGGCGCACGCCCTGCCCGGCGCGCCGGTGGGCTCAGGCGCGGCAACTGCGCTCAACTGCATCGCCGCCTGGGCCACCTGACGGCGAAAATCAGCGGCGTCGCCGCGCCAGGTCACCACCCGGTGCAACAGCTGCAACTGGGCGGCGCGCGCGGCATTGCTGGCCTGTTCGGGCTGATCGCTGAGGACCAGGATGATCGGTCGCCGATAGACCTGGGCGATCGACAGTGCAGCCATGCCCGGTGCCGACACCAGCAGTTGCGCCTGCGCCGCGCGACTGGCCCAGAGCGGATCAACCGCAAGCCAGCCACTGCGCCCGGCGTAGCCCTCCCCCACCAAATGCGCGGCCAGGCCGGCATCCGTCAGGCCGGCGCTCAAGGCAGCGGCCAGGCTGGGCTCACTGAAATGCGGGTTGAGGTACACCGCAGCGCCATCGGCGGCTGCCGGCAACGTGGAGGCCAAGGCCACCGGGGTGGGCAGGCGATACAAGGCCGGGGCGTTGGCATCATCGACCTCATAGGCGAAATCATGCTCGATGCAGGCACGCGCCGCGCCTATCTGGCGGCCGACGATCCAGCCGAACAGCCGCCCGAACTGGCGCGGCCACATGCCATCAAAATTGTTCAGCAGCGCGACCTTGAGGCTCGCCCCGTACACATGCACGACCTTGCGCCGCCAACCGGGCAGCATGCCCATGTACAGCAACGCCGGGTGGAAGGAGTCATTGATCACCAGGTCGGCGCTGCGCAGTCGGCGCCCCAGGCGCAGGATGTCCCGCAGCATCCGGCTTGGGCGAAACAGGTAATGCGCGACATTCCGATTGGTGGCCTTGCGCAACATGTTCTGCTCGCTGTCGAACTGCACCGCATAGTGCGGCGAGAGCAACTCGGCCTCAATGCCGAAGGGCTGGAGAAAACGCTGTCCCTGCTCCGAGGTGGTCAGTACCTCGACCTGTGCCCCGGCCTCACGCAGTGCATGCACCAGCAGTTGCGCGCGCATCAAGTGGCCACGCGCATCGGCCGTGGCCAGGTAGAGAATCCGTGAACTCATCGGGCAGTGCCACCCAGGCCGCCAAACACCCAGCCGGCGAGGTACATCGCCAGTGCACCGGTCACGCCAAAACTCGCATCGACGCGGCGAATGTCCTTGAGCAACGGGGCCAGGTGCACCGTTTCATGCGGCGCCACGATGCGCCGCAGGGTGTTCTCGCACAGGCGGACGTGGGCTTTCTCATCGTTCAGCACCCGTGACAACAACGGATACAGCCCATGCCCGGCGCCGATGACCGCACAGTGGCGGCTCAATACCCGCTCGGCCATCTGCTCGGCACACAGCCCCGTCGCGTAGGCCGGCACCAGCAGGCCGTGCTCGAAATGCGCCGCGTAGCGACGTGCCAGGCGTTGCCAACGCAGGATCTTGCGCCGGCTGAGCCAGTCCGGCTGCAGGCGGATTGCGCCATCATCGCCCAGGAGCTGCAAGGCCTCGGCAAACATCGCCACGTGCCGACGCTCATCGGCCAGGTGCTGTTCAACCTGGCGTTCGAGCCAGGACGGCGACTGCGGCAGCAACTGCTCCAGCAACGCGCGCTCGGTGGCGTCTTCGCCCGCCAGGTACATGCGCAATAACAACCGCTCGCCGCGCGGACTGCGGTGCAGGCGCTGCAGCGCGGCGCGCTTGATGCGGTCCACCAGGCGCGCTTGCACGGCACCCAGGCCCTGGGCCTTGGGCATGCTCAGGCAACTGAAATCCACCGCGCTCGCGTGGTGCTCGCTCACACTCATTGCCGCGGCTGCTGGGTAGAGTCGGTCACAACGGAGGCCGGTGCCGCCTGTGAGCTACGGTGCCAGGCCAGGATCAGGCCGATGAAGCTGTCGCGCATGAACGCAGAGCCGGCGGCCGGAGCCGTGGCAAAGGCCTCTTCACGACCGTTGTAACGCAGGTAACCCTTACCGTTGACCGCACCCAACTCCAGGCTGTCGTGCTTGTTCAAACCGCGCTGGCGCACGTCCTGCAGCAGCGGGCTGTGCTCAAGGCCAAACACAAACAGTTGGCGCTGCACCACCCACACCGGGATCTGACTGCTCAGGGCCTGCAGATCGAGGTTCCAGGTGCCCTTGGCCAGCAGTTGATCCAACTCGGTATTGTCCGCTTGTGCCGAGGTGAAGCTGGCGCGCATCAACGCCTTCGACACCCGGCCAACGCCCAGGGCGATGGTGATGTCATCGGCGCTAGGGTTCTGCTCATCGCTGGGGCGGACCACGACGAAATAGCTGGCCACCCGTGCAGCCATGGACGGCTGCGCCAAGACCTTGCGCGCCTGCTCGGCGCTGAACAGCACGCGCTCGCCGTGGCCTTCGCGAACACTGATCTGATAAGGGTCAAGGACAATGTCACTGAACTTGCCACGCACGGGTGCGTGCACATAGGTATCGGACTTCCACTCTTTGCCCGAACGCCGCAGCAGCACCTGCAAGCTCAGAGGCACACGCTGGCCATCGGCGGCGATGCCACTGCCGTGTAGCAGCACGTCGCCGATCACGGTCTTGCTGCCGTGGTTGGCGTCGCTGCCAATCACGATGGCGTGGGCTTGCGGATCGACACTGGCCGAAGCATCCGCCACGTCCAGGGCGATGCGGTTGCAGTTACTGTCGGCACTGCGGGTGAGCGCTTCAGCGCAACCACTGGTCGAGGCGAAGTGATACACCCCGCGGCCGCTGAACTCGGCGGCCGCGGCGCTGGCCTGGCCACTCAGGGCCAGCAACGCCAGGCACGCCATGGAGTAACCGAACGAGGCGAACGAAGATGTTTTCATGGGAACTTCCTGTAGGCACGCAACTGGCGTGCGACGATGCGGCGCGACACGGATCAATCCAGGTTGCGGTGATAGGACAGAGCTTCACTGTGCCGGGCGCTGCTGCGACCGACGGATAGGCCGCAGCCACGAACCACCGCGCCGGCAGTATCGAGCAACGACATGCCGATGACGATGGCCGTCGCCCCAAGGCGCCGCAGTCCGCGCAGCGGCGGCAAGTCTTGATGGTTGAGGGCGCGCAGGCTGTAGCCCAGTCGCCCGACCATCACGCACAACGGCCCGAGTGGCCCGCTGCGCCCGAGCCATTGCAGCCAGCCCGGCATATAGGCGCGAACCAGGTAAGGCGTCAGGTCGACACTGTCGCCGCCGCGGAGCCAGCGCAGCTTGACCACTTCGCCATGGCTGTCGGGCAGGCGATGCTCGGTATGCGCGCCCGGTGCATAGGCAACCGCCACGCCGGCGGCTTGCAGACGCAGGCCCATGACCTGGCAATGGGCGCGGTAAACGCCATCGAGCGGCTCATAGCGGTACTGCTCGAACGTGTCACAGCGAAAAGCCACGTTGTTGGCATAAAAGTTACGCGTGGCGCCGTGGCGCAACGGGCTGGGGAAATACATGAAGTCGATGGCGGTCAGGGCACTGCCGGTGACGCTTGGCGCATAACTGGTACGCCCAGCGACCGCCACCGGGGCATCGGCTTGGGCGAACGGCGCGAGCAATTGCTCCAGCCACTGGGCACAGGGGATGCAATCGGCATCGGCGAAAACCACATACTCGCAGCGCGCCTGGTCGACACAGTCGAAGCCGACATTCTTGGCATCGTAGTAGCCGGTGCGCGCATCGATTTCGACGAAGTCCAGCGCCCGCCCGGCCAACGTACACAGCGCCTGGCGCGCCTGCAGGTCGAGGCCGTCGTGGGTAATGACCCACTGGGCAAAGGCTGGTGCTGGCACACTCTGGCGGGCCAACCGGGCGATCAGCCGTTCGAGGCTGTTCAAAGCCGCCACGGCATCACTGCCGCCGCGCAGATTGTTGGTCTCCAGCACCAGCGCAGTATTGGCGGCAATCCTCTCCAGGCACTTGAGCCTGTCATCGCGGTGCGGCGACAGCGACATCCGGGTTGTCGTTTCTTGGCTATCCATTTCGGCGTATCTCTGAAAAAGGCAGGACTGCTCGCCGGCCTTGCTTGCCGGATTAGACCAGTAACTCGGGGGCGTCACGGGCGCAATCACAGCATTATTCCCGAGATTATTCAAATGCCGACTGCGCTCGCCACCCCATACTCCCGGCCCGGTCCTTACTCATCGACAGTAGGTTTGCCTGGCCAGCAACCTGCATGGTCGGCCAATCCACTCGGGGGCGAGACTGGCAATCTTGAGCATTTCTTCGAGCCAGGCACAGCGCCGGATCCTCGACTTGCCGCACACCGCCCTCCTCTATTTCGCAGAACTCCAGGAGGGTGCTGGAGACCGGATAAACATCCGACTCTTCATGCTTCAGTACTCCGCCGGAAAATCGCCTGCTGATAGATTGCCTCCCGTAGCACATTGACACCGTGCTGGCGCATCGACTCGAACAAAAACGGATCACCCGGGTTCGTGCAGTGCAAGAGATAGCGAGCAACGGATGACTTGCCGTCAGGCAGCAGATAATCCACTGGCAAGCCGGTCGGATGGGGCTCCCGCTCGGGCCTTAGGGCCAACGAACAAATCGCCTCCTAACGATCAGTAAAAATCACCACAGTCGGTGAACTGAGGCGGAGCAGCCTGAGCCAGAACAGCCAGGTACAGACAGAGCCAGGCAAGCATGGCGCGATGAAACCTGTTCATCAGCCCCCTTGGCCTCGCTCGTCGTTCAGTTGTTGATGGGTGACGCGAAGCATCCTTCACCTGACTAACTTGCCGCGCTGCCTTTGGGACCACTGGCGATCAGGCTGGCGCCACAGGCGGTTTTCATCCCATCAAGCGCCACCGCAATACCGCCTACATCCAACAGGGCACTGCCCTCTGAAATAGCAAACACGCCCTTGCACAAGGGGCACACGACCTTGTGCCCTACTCCCGCCATGGGCTTGCCGTTCAAGTCGGTCTGGTTGAATGCTTCAATGACCGTGCCGCCGTGGCTGGTACTGTCGCCAAGTCGAACGATGTCCATAACCTCTCCTTTGCACACTTACAAATCATCCAGCCAATTCTGTTTCAGTTGCAGCTCAACCTGAAACGCTTCCAGCGTGTGGTCCTCCATGAACGGCATCTGCGATGCGGCAGTAAGCACAGAGCTGGTTTTACTGAGTTGCAACTGCTACTGCCGAGGGTTTACGGCATCAGCGTCACCCGGAAAGGATTATTACCGACAGGCTTTTTACCCGGCGTCGGAGAGGTAACCGCAATGATCGTTGCCTGGTCCTTGCGACGCATGGGCATCACCACGCTGGTGTCGGCGTTCTGGTAACTGGCCATGGTGGCCAAGGCAATGCCGACGAAGGGTGAGGCAGCTCCGGTATCGCCCAAGCGCTGGGTCAGGTCGTAGCTTTCACGGGAGTCCAGCAGGTCCAGGGCGCTATGGGCAATGGTGAGGGCCGGCATCAGTTCGGCCAGTGGCACACTGTTCAAACCGCCGTCGTAGAACAACCGGGCCGGTGCTGGGGCAATCCCGTCGATGGCTTTTTTCCAACCTGCGGCCAGTTGCGCACTCAGGGCTTCGCGCTTGAGACGTTCGCCGTTGTCCGGGCGCTGCAGGGAAACGGTGACCGGGCGATGGATCTGGGCCAGCACCGGCAAGGCGTCCCATTGCTCAAGGGCGCGTTCGGTCCAGGGCTGGGGGATGAACTCCGATGACTGAAAGTCCACGGCCGGTTTACGCCAACCCCAGCCGGTGAACTCGGGATCGATCTTGTTCTTGTTGACCTTGGTAAAAGGGGCGTAGTAGCGCAGCCACTCGACGCGTTCGGGGCGGCCGATGACCAGGGCGACCATCGCATCAGTTAATTTGTCAGGTTGACGCGGCCCAGCAACGGCCCCGAGCGATCTCAGAGTAACGTCCTTACTTGATAGCGCACCTAACATACTGATGCCTTCGACGTTATAAATCAGCACAGCAGGAAGGTCTGGATTGAGCTCGAACAATTGGAACAGGTTTTCTACCAAGCCCTCGGGAGTGTCATTGCAAACAGTGCCATCCTGCACATTACGGATTCTATGCCAATGCAAACCCGCGTCCGTACGATAACTGTTCACCATGCTGGTCAACATCTCCTGAGTTCTTTCAGGCCTAAAACGCAAGTTAGGAGTTTGAGAGTTCCAACCACGAACCACTGTGATAGTGGGGATTGGCCACTTCTCTATAAAATCCCGCAACCCCAGCTCCAGAGCATCCGCCTTACGCTTGTCATAGGCCATATCCTTATCATCGGCAGTCTGGGGATACTTCTTCGGGTCCATGGGCAAGATACTGCCGACATGCAGTGACTCCGTTTGCTTCGCACTCTGCTCTTGCAAAGCCTGCCAGGTCTGCCCTTGACGAAATACATCCAGGCTCATGCCGATGCTGAGCACATCCAGGGTTTCCAATCGAGGCGAAGTGGTCGGAGCTCGGTAGCGGGTATCAGCTGACATGTCAGACGTCTTCTTGCCAAGAGGATAAGCAGCTACAGGCGTTGCCTGGCTGGCAAAGCAGCGAATAGGCGTGAGCGGATCTTCTGTGGCCAGAGTCACGCCACTGCTCAACAGCAAACCAGCCATGGACAAACAGGTGAATACCGAACGCATCACCGTTCTGCCTTGAGTGGTGGAGTCGCCGAATCGAATGCTATCCATGGCCATGCCTGTCCGTTTGTCCTGAGCGGACGGCATTTGCCGTCCGGGTATTGGCGTGCTGGGGCCGAGGCTTACAAATCATCCATCCAGTCACCCTTGGGTTTCAGGCTGGCCACGAATTCTTCGATTGCGTAATCGTCGTTCTCAAATTTCGCCAATGAAGGGGCTGCCGGTTTGCTTGCGGGCGCGGGTTGCTTAGTGTCAGTGCTGGCGGTTTGTGGCATCAGGTTGACGCCGAACCTGTTGTCGAGCGGTTTTTTCCCCGGCGTCGGTGAGGTGACCGCAATGATCGTTGCCTGGTCCTTGCGACGCAGGGGCATCACCACGCTGGTGTCGGCGTTCTGGTAACTGGCCATGGTGGCCAAGGCAATGCCGACGAAAGGTGAGGCTGCGCCGGTATCGCCCAGGCGTTGGGTCAGGTCGTAGCTTTCACGGGAGTCCAGCAGGTCCAGGGCGCTATGGGCAATGGTGAGCGCCGGCATCAGTTCGGCCAGTGGCACGCTGTTCAAACCGCCGTCGTAGAACAGCCGGGCCGGTGTTGGGGTAATCCCGTCGATGGCTTTTTTCCAACCTGCGGCCAGTTGCGCACTCAGGGCTTCGCGCTTGAGACGTTCGCCATTGTCCGGGCGCTGCAGGGAAACGGTGACCGGGCGATGGATCTGGGCCAGGACCGGCAAGGCGTCCCATTGTTCGAAGGCGCGTTCGGTCCAGGGCTGGGGGATGAACTCTGAAGGTTGGAACTCCACGGCCGGTTTACGCCAACCCCAGCCGGTGAACTCGGGATCGATCTTGTTCTTGTTGATCTTGGTGAAGGGTGCGTAGTAACGCAGCCATTCGACACGCTCGGGGCGGCCGATGACCAGGGCGACCATTGAATCGGTGAGTTCGTCAGGTAAGCGAGGACCATTTCCCTGACCAATTGGCCAAGTATTTTTATCCTTGTTTGCAAGAGCAAAAGTCATGTTATGACCTTCAGCGCTATAAACCAATATTGCCGGCAAGTCTGGATTACGCTCGAATATTAGGAAAAGCTTTTCAAGCAACTCCTCAGAGGTATTACTACAGACAACTCCATCAGAGAAATTACGAATACGGTGCCAATGCAGCCCAGCAGGTGTTCGCATGTTATTAACCATGACCGACAAACTGCGCCGAGTTCTTTCAGGCGTAAAACGTAAATTCGGCGTCTCAGGGCTCCAATCACCTACTACAGTGATGGTGGGGATCGGCCACTTTTCCAAAAAATCTCGCAATCCCATTTCCAAGGCATCCGCCTTGCGTTTATCCCAAGCCATATCCTTATCACTGGCAGTTACCGGGTACTTCTTTGGATCCATGGGCAGGATACTGCCGACATGCAGTGACTCCGTTTGCTTCGCACTCTGCTCTTGCAAAGCCTGCCAGGTCTGCCCCTGCCGAAATACATCCAGGCTCATGCCGATGCTGAGCACATCCAAAGTTTCCAAGCGAGGCGAAGTAGTGGGTGCACGGTAGCGAGTTTCAACGGTCATAGTGGAAGCCTTCTTGGCCGAGCTATAAGCAGTCACGGGCGTGGCCGAACTGGCAAAGCAGCGAATGGATGTCAGTGGGGATTCGGCGGCCTGAATCAGTGGGCTGGTCAGTAGCAAGCCGGAGAGAGACCAGTACCTAAGCATGCTGCGCATCAGACGGGCCCTCCAAAGCGGACGGGGTTGCCCGCTCTGCGTCCCGCCAGAGACTGAGTAGCTACCAGGGAGGGCATTTTGTCCTTTACAGCAGCCGGCAATTCACCATTCGTGCGATACATTGCTGTCGAGTCAATCAGGTCAAGATTCCTGGGCTCCTCATGACGATAAAGTATCTCTACCGCCTCATCCGGCAGGTCTTGCTCCGAACTCTTTCCCTCATACCCTCCACCATCCGTACTCTCCCAATCCAACCGCCAATCCGCCACCCGACACAAATACGCATAGAACGTCACATCATCCACGCTCTCTCCCGCCCCAATCGCCACGTCATAGGCCAGCACTCGCCGGCTATGGTCAGGGTTGTTGGGAATCGCCGAGTGAAACGACAGTGCCTCTTCATGCTCCCCGTTCT
>NZ_JAAARL010000120.1:0-336 GCF_009908205.1 Pseudomonas sp. Fl5BN2
GGCAAGCCGGCTCCTACAGGGTTGGATGCCTTCCCGGTAACGCCCTGCAGGAGCTGGCTTGCTAGCGAACGTGTTCTCACCGGCAGCACAAGGCTCAAGGGCCCTTTCGCCGGCAAGCCGGCTCCTACAGGGTTGGATGCCTTCCCGGTAACGCCCTGCAGGAGCTGGCTTGCTAGCGAACGCGTTCTCACCGGCAGCACAAGGCTCAAGGGCCCTTTCGCCGGCAAGCCGGCTCCTACAGGGTTGGATGCCTTCCCGGTAACGCCCTGCAGGAGCTGGCTTGCTAGCGAACGCGTTCTCACCGGCAGCACAAGGCTCAAGGGCCCTTTCGCCGGC
>NZ_JAAARL010000121.1:0-276 GCF_009908205.1 Pseudomonas sp. Fl5BN2
CAAGACCGCCTTCGCCGGCAAGCCGGCTCCTACAGATCCCCCGCGATATCTCTGCCAGCCGTAGGAGCTGGCTTGCCAGCGAAAGGGCCCGCAAGACCGCCTTCGCCGGCAAGCCGGCTCCTACAGATCCCCCGCGATATTCCTGCCAGCCGTAGGAGCTGGCTTGCCAGCGAAAGGGCCCGCAAGACCGCCTTCGCCGGCAAGCCGGCTCCTACAGATCCCCCGCGATATCTCTGCCAGCCGTAGGAGCTGGCTTGCCAGCGAAAGGGCCCGCAA
>NZ_JAAARL010000122.1:0-237 GCF_009908205.1 Pseudomonas sp. Fl5BN2
AGCGAAGGCGTCCGTGAGGGCGATGCAAGGCTTGCAGGCCTCTTCGCCGGCAAGCCGGCTCCTACGGGGGTGTGGTGTGGCGAAGGGAGGAATATCAGATGTTGTAGGAGCTGGCTTGCCAGCGAAGGCGTCCGTGAGGGCGATGCAAGGCTTGCAGGCCTCTTCGCCGGCAAGCCGGCTCCTACGGGGGTGTGGTGTGGCGAAGGGAGGAACATCAGCTGTTGTAGGAGCTGGCTT
>NZ_JAAARL010000123.1:0-225 GCF_009908205.1 Pseudomonas sp. Fl5BN2
TTTGCACAGCTCGGTAGCGCTGTTCGCTGGCAAGCCAGCTCCTACAAGGGAAATCGCGCTTGCACCCAGCGTAGGAGCCGGCTTGCCGGCGAAGGGGCCGCCAAGGTTTTGCACAGCTCGGTAGCGCTGTTCGCTGGCAAGCCAGCTCCTACAAGGGAAATCGCGCTTGCACCCAGCGTAGGAGCCGGCTTGCCGGCGAAGGGGCCGCCAAGGTTTTGCACAGCT